>JAIXOZ010000116.1 GCA_027486495.1 Comamonadaceae bacterium
CGCCAAGCCTCGCGGCCTGGCGACACCGGCGCTCGGGGTGTTGGGGCCTTCTCAGGCAAAGGAGATACGGGGGTCAAGCCAGCCATACAAAATATCTGCAATGAGGTTGCACGCAATCACCAGCGCGGAGAAAACAAAGGTCACCGCCATCACCACCGGCGTGTCGTTGGCCAACATGGAACTGATGATCAAAGAGCCAATGCCTGGCACCCGGAAAATCTGTTCGGTCACGATGGCCCCACCAAAAATGGCGGGCATCTGCAGGGCCACCAAAGTGACCACCGGGATCATCGCGTTGCGCAGCACATGCTTGGTGATGACCACTTTTTCGGACAAGCCCTTGGAGCGGGCCGTGGTCACATAATCCAGCCGAATCACATCGAGCACCGCCGACCGCACGTAGCGCGTCCAGGCACCCGCCTGGAACAAACCCAACACGGCAACGGGCATGATCATTTGCTTGAAATGCTCCCAGAAAAAGCGCCAACCTGTCTCGGGAATATCGGCCCGGTAAACAAATGGCAACCAGTCCAGATGGATGCTGAAAAACAAAATCAGCAAGATGCCTGTGAAGAACGTGGGCAATGAAAACCCGATGAAGGCCAAGGTGCTCGCGATCTGGTCAAACAAAGAGTAAGGCCGAGTCGCGGCATAAACACCCACCGGAATGGCAATGCACAAGGCCAACAGTTGCGACGATCCAATCACCAGCAAGGTGACCGGGATGCGGTCCATGATCAGCGTCTCGACATTGATGCGGCTGATGAAGGAGTAACCCCAATCGCCTTGAACCATGGCCACCAGCCAGTTCCAGTAACGGACCATGAGGGGATCGTCCAAGCCGAATTTTTCGCGCAAGGACAAGGCCACCTCGGGTGGAATATTCGGATTGGAGACCAGTTCCGAAAATGGATCACCCGGGGCCATGGCCAGCACTGTGAACAGCAACAAGCTGATGCCCAACAAACTGGGCACGGCGATCAAGAGTCGCCGCAAGACATAGTGAAACATGGATCAGACGTTTCGGAACCAGTCTTTGAGCATCCACAGGTCGTTGTCCCAGCCGCTCAAAGGCGCGACCAGGTTGTTCACGGCGCCTGCAGTGCGTGGGCGATACACCACAGGGATGATGGCCACGTCATTGATCGGCATGTCGTTCATTTTGATGAACAAGGCGGCACGCTTGATCGGGTCCATTTCCGACTGCGCCTCCAGGTAAGTTTTGTCGTACTCCGGATTGCTGTAGCGCGTGGAGTTGCGACCCAGCCACTTGTTGGCCTTGGTGGCAAACTGGACGGTCTGATACTGGTTCATGAACACCTCAGGGTCGGGCTGAGGCATGGTGGTGGTGAACATCTGGATGTCGCAAAAGAACTTGGTGTACGTGTCCGGATTGGCCGGGTCGGACGAAAAGTACACCGAGGCGGGCACCGACTTGAGTTCCAAATCAATGCCCGCGCGTTGCGCCGCTTGCTTGATGATTTGCTGTGTTTTTTGGCGTGGACCGTTGATCGACGTTTGAAACACGAACTTGAGTTTTTTGCCACCTTTTTCGCGAATGCCGTCCGCACCTTTTTTCCAGCCGGCCGTCTCCAGCACCTGAATGGCTTTGTCGATGTTGAACTCGAATTTGGTGTTTTTGGAAGCAAAGCGCTGGGGGTTGTTCAGGAAGTTGGCCGTGGCAATGCCCGTGCGTCCATAAATGAATTTTTGAATCCCGGCACGGTCTACCAACAAGTTCAGGGCTTGGCGCACCGCCAACTCTGACAGGATGGGGTGTTTGGAGCTGGGGTGGGCACGCTCACCGTCAATTTCGGTCCAGGGATCGGCCAGGTTGAGTTGAATGAACTCGATGTTGCCGCCTGGGGTGATGGATGTTTTGCCCTTGCCGCCTTGCTCCAGGCGCAGCAACAACTCGTCTTCGACTTGCAAGTTCCAGGCGTAGTCGTACTCACCTGTTTGCAACACAGCGCGCGCCGCCGACACGGCATCTCCGCCGCCCTTCATCTCGATGCTGTCAAAGTAGGGGCGGTTGGCTTCGTGGTAGCTCGTGTTGATCACCCCACGCAGCATGTCACCTGGCTTGAAGTCCAGGAATTTGTAGGGGCCTGTGCCCACGGGTTTGAGGTTGGCGGGCGCGTCGCGCGAGGTGGCCCCTTTGAACGCGCCAAACACATGCTTGGGGATGATCATGCCTGCGGCACTGCAAAACGGGTCCGCCCAGAAAGGCGAAGCCTTCGTGTATTCAACCTTGACCGTGTGGCTGTCAACCTTGGTCACTTTGATGTCTTTGTAGGTGCCTGCGGTGTAAGCGGCTGTGGCCGGATCCAAAGCGTATTCGTAGGTGAACACCACATCGTCGGCTGTGAAGGGCCTGCCGTCGTGCCACTGCACATTTCTCTTCAACTTCCAGGTGATGGTTTTACCGTCCCTGGAGACCCCGCCGTTGGCAGATGATGGCACTTCGGCGGCCAAAATGGGAATCATGTTGCCATCGCTGTCCCAAGCGCCCAGGGGCTCGTAAAAAATGCGCGAGCCTTCTTGGTCCTTGGTGCCGCTGGCAAAGTGAGGCTGCAGCAAGGTGGGGCCTTGCCACCAGAGCAATTTCAAGGGACCGCCGCCGCCGCGTTTGGTGGGCTTGTAGGCGGAAGCCGTTTGGGCCTGAGCCAAACCAGAAGTCAAAAGCATTTGAGCGGCCATGGGCACGGTCAAGCCATACCCGATCATGTTCCGAATGAAGTCCTTTCGGCTGATGGCATTTTCCCGAACCTGTTCAATCAATCCGCGCACTGCTTTTTCGTCCATGGTCGTCTCCTGATTTGAAAGTTGAATAAAGCCACAAGGCTTGAACTGAACGTTACCCCTAAATGTCTTGAACAGCATTAGGGTTATGCTTTAGTTTCAATCAAAACTATCGAACAGGAGACA
The DNA here is from genome assembly GCA_027486495.1 of Comamonadaceae bacterium. Taxonomy (GTDB): domain Bacteria; phylum Pseudomonadota; class Gammaproteobacteria; order Burkholderiales; family Burkholderiaceae_C; genus Limnohabitans_A. The sequence continues at coordinate 2,929 of JAIXOZ010000116.1, forward strand.
GCATGCCCCTCAAGACCAGTTCCATCACCTTGCCCAGCATGACGCCCGGCACCCAGCGCAGCATTCCGGTGCTGCGCTTTGGCAAAGCCGGTGCGCGTCCCAAGGTGTACATGCAAGCGGCCATCCATGCCAACGAAATGCCCGGCACCATGGCCATGCACCACCTCATGCCACTGCTGGCCGAGGCCGACAAAAAAGGATTGATTCAAGGTGAAATCATTTTGGTGCCCACGGTCAACCCGATTGGCCAGGCCCAGCTGGTGGGCAACTCGCACGCAGGCCGCTACAACCTGTTGAGTTACGAAAACTTCAACCGCAACTGGATCGACCTGAGCGATGCCGTGGCCCAACGTGTGGGCAAAAAGCTGGGCGCAGACGCCGAGGCCAACGTGCGCACCATCCGCAAAGCCGCACAAGACAGCCTCAAAGCATTGAAGCCCCTGAACGAGCTGGGCACTTTGCGCGTGGAGGTGCAAAAACTCAGCTGCGATGCCGACTTTGTGCTGGACCTGCATTGCGACATTTACGCCGCCTTGCACCTGTTTGGCGCCAAAAACGATGTGGCCACAGGCACGCTGACATCGCTGGCGGCCGACCTGGGCGTTGAAGCCACGATGTACAACGACCCCTACCCCAAGGCATTGACGTTTTCGGGCGTCAACAGCGTGCTCTGGGCGCGGCTGGCCGAGCAGTTCCCACAGGCCAACATTCCGCAAGCTTGCATGTCGGTGACGGTGGAGATGCGCAGCCAGCACGATGTGAGCGACGCATTGGGACAGTCCGATGCGCAAAACCTGTACCGCTGGCTGGTGCGCCAAGGTGTGGTGGGCGGCAAGGCGGCACCGCTGAAAAAATTGAAAGCCGCACCCGCCCCCATGAGTGGCATGGATGTGGGCTACAGCACCTGCACCGGCTTTTTGGTGTTCCACGTCAAGCCCGGGGCCAAGGTCAAAAAAGGCCAGGCCATTTGTGATGTGATCGACCCGGCCAACCCCCACGGCGCCAAAGGCCGCACCACCTTCAGCAGCCAGACCGATGGCGTGCTGTTTTCAAGACGCCTCGATGGTTACCTCTCTTGGCCAGGGCAAGTGATGTACCGCATTTGCGGCCCCAAACCCCTGCCCCACCGCATCGGGGCCACGGGCTTGGACGACTGAGGGCGAAACTCTCCTGCTTGGCAGACCGCCCTCATCGCCAACAGGAGGGCACCTGCAAAGTGCAAGGTGTCGATCTGCGGGGCCATGCTTGTTTGGATGGCCCCGCCACCCAACACATCAAGCCGACTCGTTCAAAAAACGCTCCACCAGGCGCGTCCAATACGCCGCCCCCACCGACAGATTGGCATCGTTGAAATCGTATTTGGCGTTGTGCAGCATGACGCTGTCCAGGCCATTGCCCAAACGCAGAAAACTGCCGGGCTTGTGCTGGAGGTAATACGCAAAATCTTCGCTGCCGGTGACAGGCCCAAAGGGAAACACCACCTGCTCGGGGCCCACCAATTCTTCGGCCACCTGGCGCGCAAAATCGGTTTCGGCCTCGCTGTTGATGACCACCGGGTAGCCGCGCTCGTACTCGATCTCGACCTCGCCGCCATAGGAACTGACCTGGTCCCGCACCAAATGCGTGATGCGCTCTTGCAAGCGGTTGCGCACCTCGGGACTGAACGAGCGGATGCTCAGGCCCATCGTGGCGAATTCGGGGATCACGTTGGAGGCCTGCCCCGCGTGCACCGAACCAATGGTCACCACCGCCGTCTGCGTGGGGTCGATGTTGCGCGAGACCACGGTTTGCAAAGCCATGATCAAGCTGCCCGCGATCATCACCGGGTCCACAGCTTGGTGGGGCCTGGCCGCATGGCCGCCACGGCCAATGACCTTGATGCGGCAAGTGTCCGAGGCCGACATGAAAGCACCCTTGCCAAACATGAACGTGCCTTGCGCCGCCCCCGGGTGGTTGTGCAGGCCAAAAATCGCGTCGCACGGAAAGCGCTCAAACAAACCATCGGCAATCATCTGCTGTGCGCCACTGTTTTTGCCGGCCTCTTCGGCGGGTTGAAACACCAGGTGCACCGTGCCCTGAAACTGCCGCGTTTTGGCCAATTGCTGCGCCGCCCCCATCAGCATGGCGGTGTGGCCATCGTGGCCACAGGCGTGCATGGTGCCTGCATGGGCGCTGGCATAGGGCCTGCCAGTTTCTTCGTGGATCGGCAAAGCGTCCATGTCGGCACGCAAGGCGATGCCCCGGCCCGCACCGTTTTGCAGCGAAGCCACCAACCCATGCCCGCCGACATTGCGCGTGACGCGGTAACCCCAGCCTTCCAGGCGATCACCCACCCATTGGGCGGTGGATTTTTCCTGAAACGACAATTCTGGAAATTTGTGCAGGTGCTGGCGCGCTTCGCGCAGCGAAGGCTCGGCCTCCAGCAGGTCCGAGATTTGGCAAAAACAGGTGTAACGAGCGTTCATTGCAGACTTTCAGCGTGACAGCGC
>JAIXOZ010000087.1 GCA_027486495.1 Comamonadaceae bacterium
GGGTAGCTGTTTCGGTTTTGGCCTGCCAGAATTGCCGCCCCTGGTCATCAGGCTGCGACAGCACCTTGACTACCAGTCCAGTGTCGATCTGTTCAACTGGCATTGATCCGATGATGGGGCTGACATAGGTGGCGATTGTGTTTGTCCACTGGTCTGCATGCTTTGCATTTTTCCAGCTTGCACGGTGTGCCTCAATGTAGGCGCTGGCGCACTGGTCGAACGTCATAAGCCTGGCCTTGGCCATATCAAAATCGAGCTGTTTCTGTCGTTTGGCCTCTAGCGGGTTGATACCTTCAATCACCAGCTTACGAGCGTCTGCGGCCTTTTGCCGAGCTTCAGCAAGCGTTATCGTATGAACTGGACCTAAGCCCATTCCAAAAGCCTTGCCCTTGATCATGTACCGATACAGCCAAGACTTGACTCCAGCTTTGGTGATCTGAAGTGTCAGACCACCCCCGTCACCGTAAAGCCCTGGGGCTTTTTTCTTTTCGACTTCCTTCGCCGTCAGCTTACCCATTGTTCGTACCATGGCTTCCTCAACTATCAAAACAACTATCAAATGATACCTGGATTCAGCTGAACAAGTCAAGACAGCATTGGACAAGAAACCCACATAAGTCATTGAATTTAAATGATTTTTAGGACAGAGACGGACAATTGGGAACAACCACCAGGCGGTCACCGCTTCCGCCAGGATACAACCCCAAGTAATTGATTTACTTGGGGTTTTTTTCTTTTGCGCCTTCACTGAGTCACACGCCAAGTCACACCAATGTGCTGGACTTCACTGCTCTAAGCACGACATCTCTGGACAAGGTCGCTGGGCCACAACGCTTTCAACTCCTCACAACCCTTTTCCGCATACCGCTGTCACGCTGACGCTGGGTATATCTCAAACCCTGTTTCAAAGTTCACTGCGTGTGACATACCCCCCCTAGCTGCAAACCTGAGGTACAGCTGATTCGGCGCACTCTCGGCAGATACCGGTTGTGGCCCACGCTTGTCCTCAAAAAGACTTTTGGCCTAGACTTGGATCTCTCGCTTCCATGGGTCGACCTGAATTGGATGCGCGCCGTGCCTTTGGGCGATTGGGTGGATGGTTTTCATCCCACCAAGCGCCTCCATACCCACCATGGCCTTGAACTCCGGCGGATGAACTCTTCGCTTTTTGACTCGGTCATTGATCACCCGTTTGATTAAACCGTATCCCACTTCAACACCTGCCCCAAATTCGGAGTCCACTTCAGACGGCTCAATGAGTCAAATGACTCGACACCAAGTTTTCGACAACGAATTCCATCTCCACAGTGTGGCCAGTGTTTCGTCTCGGAGGTAGCAATTTGTCCTTTAAGCCGTCTTTTTTGAGCTCATAAGGGTTTGTACTAAGTTGTGGTCAAAAAATACATGGTTATCATATTTATGATTTTTAACGCTTTTACGCTCAAATAAATCTTTTTTATCAAATTACATCACTTCCAACAAAAAGGATCCCAAAATGTTCAAAGTTAGTACTTTTCCGCATACTATTCAGAATCATCGCTATATCCCCACCTGCTGCGACGCCACGATTTCAGCCCAAAGTCGCCGTAGTTTCCTGCAAGCCATGGGCGGCTCCGTGTTGTTCACGAGTGTAGGTATGTTGGCTACCGGCTCTGCTGTAGCGGCATCTGGCAATTACGAAGCCATGGTGCTTTCGTGTATTGATCCGCGCTTTCAGGATTTGGTGAATAAGCAACAGGCCCGCGACGGTATGAGCGGTAAGTACAGTGCATTCACTATCGCCGGTGCGTCCATCGGTGTCGTGGCACCTGCTTTCAAAGAATGGCATAAAACCTTCTGGGAAAATCTAGGGGCGTCTGTGCAGCTGCATAACATCAAGAAAGTTGTCGTGGTGAATCATCGTGACTGCGGTGCAGCCAAGATTGCTTATGGTGATGCCAAGGTTGCCAATGCTGCTGCGGAAACCGTCACGCACATGGAGGCCTTGATGGAATTCCGCAAGCAGTTAAAAGAGAAGCACCCTAATTTGGGCGTCGAGCTCAAACTGATGTCTCTGGACGGAAAGATTGAGCAGTTTGCCTGAGCAATCGGGGAGGTGCAAAGTTTGGGTGATACCTCAGGGCTTGCCCACCAACATCGCCTCCACCAACTCCTGCACCGCCAGCGCTTCTTCGGCTGTGGCCAGTTTGTGCGGCTTGCCTCGCAACCACAAGTCCACTTCACTCAATTGACGCTGCAAGGCGCTGGTGCGCGGGTCTTCGCTACGCCAGTCCACGGCCTCCACCCAAGGGCCACCGTCGGAACGCCACATTTGGTAAAACTCCCTGAACTGGTAGTTCATGCGGCTGCCGCGCACCGTGACTTCTTGACGGTCGGGCTGTTGACCGCCGGTGGTGGCCATGACCGTGACGGGCCTCCCATCGGCCGTGGTCAAGCGAGCCAGCATGTCCAGTTCGCACAAGGTGGGGTCTTGTGGGTAACGGGCAGACGCATGCTGCAAGGTCAACGGCCCTAAAAACCGTCCGGCCAAAAACAAGAAATGAGAGATCACTTCACGGGTGTAGCCACCTTCATCGCGCAAGCGCAGCCAGTCGGCGTCTTTTTGCCAGGCGCGGGGCCAGGTGGGGTAGTTCACCACGATGTCGATGCCCAACAGCTCCCCCGTTTCACCCGCAGCAATGGCGCGATTCAACTCTTCAAAACCACGCGACGCTGCTTGAGTGAAGTTGACTACCCCCGCTAAACGCGCTTGACGCAACTGGGCGACCAGATCGCGGCTTTGCGCGTTGTCCGTGCCCAAGGGTTTTTCCATGAAGACACCCTGCCCGGCTGCTGCGGCCTGCAAGGCGTAGGTTTTTCGTGGGCCTGGCGGGCAGGCCAGGTACACGACATCCGCCCCGACCATGGCGGCCTGCGCGTGGGCTGCAATGTGCACACTGGGGGCCATCTCCAGCGTTTTGGCCACCGATGCGGGCGAAGGGTCCCAAACGCCGCACACCTCGAAGGCGGGATGTTGCAAGGCGTTTTCCAGCATGCGGCGGCCCATGATGCCCAGGCCGATGATGGCGATTTTGTGTGTCATGTCTGTCTCCTCAGGTCGAACAAGCTTAACCACTTCCCGAACCATTCAACCATCCCGGTGACGCAGACCCGACAGCGACTTCGATGAACTCGTAAGGTTCAGAAATAATTCGATAAAATCACCATTATGGAAAAATCCCAAAGCCCTTTTGCTTCAGCTTATCTTCGTTTTCTGCAGCTGGCCAAGGTGGTTCAAGCCTTGCCCGACGGCCAGGAAATGGATGCCAACGAGTCGGCGTTACTGCAATCGGTGGTGCTGCGCTGGTACGAAAGCGAGCCCATGACCGTGCGCGAGGCCATTGGTTTGGCGCAATTGGGCTCGCCCGCCACGTTGCACAAGCGCATCACGCGCCTGCGCGAAAAGGACATGCTCTGCACGCTGAACCAGGAAGGCGACCGACGCGCCAAATTCCTGATCCCCACACAACGCACCCTGGACTACTTCCAGCACTTAGGCCGATCCATGCAACAGGCTCACCAAAACCCAAGCACATGAATACCTTGGTCAGGAATTTTCTCGAAAAAACAGCGCTGACACTCATCAGCGCTGTTTTGTTTGTGGGTTTCTTCGAGCTCAACGACTGGATTTTTTCCAGTTTCGAATACAGCGAAGGCATCAGCTGGGTATTTTTGCCAGCCGGCTTTCGGGTGATTCTGGTGCTGGTGATTGGCTTACCGGGCGCCATGGGATTGATGATTGGCAGTTGGTTCATCGACCGTGATCTTTTCACGCAAAGCGATGCCACACTGGCATTTTTGAACGGTGTGGTGGAGGGCTTGACGCCTTGGCTGGTCTTTAAATACCTCAACCACCGTCAATGGCTGAGTCCACAACTGCAATCTCTGAATGTGATTCAGTTGCTGAACATGACTTTGATTTTTGCAGCGGCCAGCGCTTTGACGCACCAACTGGTGTGGCTGCTGCTGGAGCGGCCGCACCTGAACATTTGGGTGGACATCTGGCCCATGTTTGTGGGCAATGCGCTGGGGGCCTTGATGATGCTTTACGGCTTCAAGTTTGTGCTCGACCGGGTCGGCCAGCAAAAATCACAACAGACTCACTGAGCCTGTGCGCTTGCGCTGTCGGCCAAAAACAGCGCTTGCAGGTCACTCAAAAAATCAAACCCCCTGTTTGTCGGCCAGACCCGGTGCAGATCACGCCCGATCAAGCCCAGTTTTTCGGCTGCGGTCAGACCTTTTTGGATGCTGGTCATGGGCAGCCCCGTGCGGTCCACATAGTCCGCCAATGCAAAACCATCGCGCAAACGCAGCGCATTGAGCATGAACTCAAAAGGCAATTCTTGACGCGACACCTCGGTGCTTTGCGTCACGGGCTCGCCCTTCATGGCCTGCTGCATGTACAACGCAGGCTCACGGTAACGCACCTGGCGCAGCACGCGGTGCGCAAAACTGAGCTTGCTGTGCGCCCCGGCGCCAATGCCGAGGTAGTCGCCAAATTGCCAATAGTTCAGGTTGTGGGCGCATGAGTGGCCTGGCTTGGCGTAAGCCGACACTTCGTAGCGATCCAGGCCCGCCTTCGCTGTCAACTCGGTGATGCGGTCCATCATCTCGTAGGCCAGATCGTCTTCGGGCAAGGTGGGTGGAAATTTGGCGAACACCGTGTTCGGCTCGATCGTCAGGTGGTAGATCGAGATGTGCGGCGGCGCAAACGCCAAAGCGGTCTGAATGTCTTGGGTCAAACCTTCAAGCGTCTGGCCCGGCAAGGCGTACATCAGGTCGAGGTTGAAGGTGTCAAACACCTGCGCAGCCTCGGTCACAGCCGCCAGCGCCTGGTCTCGGTCATGCACGCGGCCCAAGGCTTTGAGGTGCGCATTGTCAAAACTCTGCACGCCAATCGACAAGCGGGTAATGCCCGCCTGGTGGAAGGCCTTGAAACGGTCTTTTTCAAAGGTGCCGGGGTTGGCTTCCATGGTGATTTCGGCATCAGGCGCCAACCGCAACCGGGCCCGAATGCCGGAGATCAAGCGGTCAATTGCTTCGGGCGAAAACAAACTGGGTGTGCCGCCCCCTAAAAACACCGTCTGGATGCTGCGGCCCCAAATCAGCGGCAAGCTCGCTTCCAGGTCGGCAAACAAGGCACTGATGTAAGCGTCTTGCGTTGAGACTGGGTCAGCGCCCTCACGGAACTCGTGCGAGTTGAAGTCGCAATACGGGCACTTTTTGATGCACCAGGGCAGGTGCACATACAGCGACAGGGGCGGCAAGGTGTTCAGTTGCAGCACGCCGGGCCGCATGGCGTGCACCGGGTCCATCATCGGGTTCATGGCGCAGCGCTGTCCAACCAGCGTTCGCGCATCAGCGCCAGCATCGCCTGCGCAGCGCGGCCCCTGTGGCTGTTGGCGTTTTTCACCTCGAGGGGCAGTTCGGCAAAGGTCTTGCCAAATTCGGGCAACCACATGACCGGATCAAAGCCAAAACCGTTCGAGCCCCGGCGCTCGGGCGTGATCTGCACCACCACGCGGCCTACCGCGATCAAGGGCTCGGGGTCATCCGCGCTGCGCAAGGCCACCAAGGTGCTGACCATGGCAGCGCGGCGGTTGGCAAAGCCTTGCATTTGTTCCAGCAAAGCGGTGACGTTGGTGTCGTCGCCTTTGGGGTAGCCAAAACGGGTGGCGTAATAAGCCGTGTCCACACCGGGCTGGCCACCAAAAGCATCCACGCACAGGCCCGCGTCATCGGCCAGCGCAGGCATGCCGCTCAGGTGCGCTGCGTGGCGGGCTTTGGCCAAGGCATTTTCAACAAAGGTCTTGAAGGGCTCGGCAGCTTCGGGGATGTTCAGCTCGGACTGGCGCACCAGCGTCATGTTCAAAGGTGCAAACAGTGTTTGCAACTCGGCCAACTTGCCTGCGTTGTTGGAAGCCAGAACGATTTTCATGGGCGAACAGGTTCAGGCGCTGAAAGTCAGGGTTTGGGGCTCGTCGTGCGCCTGCTTTTGCAATTGCACCAGTTGGGCAATGCCTTTTTCGGCGAGCGCCAGCATGCGGTCCATCTCCAATCGGGTGAAGGCCACGCCTTCGGCCGTGCCCTGAACTTCCACAAAGTTGCCCGCGCCGGTCATGACCACGTTCATGTCGGTGTCGCAAGCCGAGTCTTCGGGGTAATCGAGGTCCAACAAGGCGGTGCCGCTTTTCAGGCCCACTGAGATGGCGGCCACGCGGTCGAGGATGGGGGATTCGGTCAGTTTGCCGGTCTGCATCAACCAGTTCACGGCATCTTGGGCCGCCACAAAAGCGCCCGTGATGCTGGCGGTGCGGGTGCCGCCATCGGCCTGCAAGACGTCGCAGTCGAGGTGGATGGTGCGTTCACCCAACTTTTTCAGGTCAAACACAGCGCGCAGCGAGCGGCCAATCAGGCGCTGGATCTCTTGCGTGCGGCCGCTTTGTTTGCCGCGCGCGGCTTCACGGTCGCCTCGGGTGTGGGTGGCGCGGGGCAGCATGCCGTATTCGGCGGTGACCCAGCCCTCACCACTGCCTTTTTTATGGCCCGGCACTTTTTCTTCGACCGAGGCGGTGCACAGCACGCGGGTATGGCCAAACTCAATCAGCACCGAGCCTTCGGCATGAATGGTGTAACCGCGGGTGATGCGCACAGCGCGCAGGGCGTCGGCAGTGCGAGCGGTTCGGATGTAGGAGCTGGTGGTGTTCATGTTGGCGCTGAAGTGGTTGGCTCTGGGGTCTTGGCCGTGCGCCCGGCAGGGAACGGGCGGGGCAGACACAAGAGTTTGAGATAATGCCTCGTTTCATGCTCAGCCAAGCTGGGCATCAGCAGCGCCTCATGGCCCATGGGGCCAAGCGCTGTCACAAGGAACTTGATCGATGCCAGTTTACAGTATGACCGGATACGCCAGCGTGCAGCACAGCCCGCTGGCCTCAGACGGTGAAAGCCCTGCCAACGCGGCTCCAACAGCCCGACTGGGGTTTGAAATCCGTTCGGTCAACAGCCGCTTCCTCGACCTGAGTTTTCGCCTGCCCGAAGAGCTGCGCCAGCTCGAACCCGGTCTGCGCGAGCTGATCACCCGCCAGATCAAACGCGGCAAAGTCGAGGTACGTGCCAGCCAGGATGCCGGTGACGGTGCTACCCTGCAAGCCCCCAACCACCAAGCCCTGCAAAAAATCGCTGCCTTGCAAGACAAGATTCAAGACTGGTTGCCGGATGCCCGCCCCTTGAGCGTGGCCGACGTGCTGCGCATGACCGCTGGCAGTTCGGGCCAAGCTGCTCCCGACGAAGCTGCTTGGGTGCAACTGGCCACCCAAGCGGTTGACGCCCTGCGCGAAGCACGCGCTCGCGAAGGTGCCCGCCTGACCGAGATGCTGCAAGGCCACATTGAGCAACTGCGCAGCCTGGCCGAACAAGCGGTGCCGCTGGTGCCGCAGTTGGTCGAGCAGCAGCGCCAGCGATTTTTGGAGCGCTGGAAAGACGCCATGGCCCTGGCCGATGGCAGCCACCTGCCCGAAGCCGCACGAGACCGCGCCCTGACCGAAGCCACCGCCTTTGCCATTCGCATCGACGTGGCCGAAGAACTGACCCGCCTGCGCTCGCACCTGGACGAACTCAGCCGCTTGCTCACCCAGGGCGGCGACATTGGCAAGCGCCTGGACTTCTTGATTCAGGAGCTGCACCGCGAGGCCAACACCTTGGGCTCCAAATCGGCCGTGCTGGAGATGACACGCATCTCGGTGGACATGAAGGTGCTGATCGAGCAAATGCGCGAGCAAGTCCAGAACATCGAATAAAGAGCCCCAGCATGGATTACCCCGGAAACTTGTTTGTCGTGGCCGCCCCCAGCGGGGCTGGCAAATCCAGTCTGGTCAAGGCCTTGATGGAGCTGGACTCGCGCGTGCAGCCCAGCGTCTCGCACACCACCCGCGCTCCCCGGGGCCAGGAAAAACATGGCCGCGAGTACTTTTTTGCCTCAACGCAAGAATTTGACGCCATGGTGCTGGGCGACGCCTTCGTGGAGTGGGCCCATGTGCATGGTCAGCGCTATGGCACCTCCAAAAAGATGATCGAAGAACGCATGGCCCAAGGCGCGGATGTGATTTTGGAGATCGATTACCAGGGCGCCTTGCAGATCAAGAAAATGTACGCCAATGCGGTGCTGATCTTCATCTTGCCGCCCAGCTGGGAAGAGTTGCGCTCGCGCCTAGAGCGCCGTGGCGAAGACACCGCTGACATCATTGAGCTTCGTTTACAAAACGCGGCCATTGAGATGGCCCAGGCCCCAGAATTTGACTTCGTTATAATCAATGAGGTTTTTGACCGTGCATTGTTTGACCTGAAAGCGATTGTCCACGCTCAGCGTCTCAAATACCACGTTCAGCGTCGCACGCGGCCTGACACCTTTCAAGCACTCAAAATGGCTTGAACTCAGCACAGAAATTCTCAAGGAAAACATCATGGCCCGCATCACCGTAGAAGACTGCCTGGAACAAATCCCGAACCGCTTTCAGTTGGTTTTGGCCGCCACTTACCGCGCACGCATGCTGAGCCAAGGCCATACCCCACGCATCGAGAGCAAGAACAAGCCCGGCGTCACCGCTTTGCGCGAGATCGCTGCGGGCAAAATCGGCATCGAGATGCTCAAGCGCGTGTCCTGAAATGAGCCCCAAGGCCAAGACCGGTTGATACCGGTTTTGCCCCCTGAAAATTGCCCCGTTCTGGGGCTTTTTTTTGGCTTTTTTCAAGCCCCCGATGGCTTGCGTTACATTGAAGCCATGAGTGCCGTGATGCCCAAACCCTCCAAAGCCAGTCCCAGCCGCGTCAAGCTGCTGGACCCGGCCGCTGCAAATGCCGCAGCCGCCAGCTTTGCTGTGCTGGAAGCACAACTGGACTACTTGAACGAAACCGACACCGACATGGTGCGACGCGCCTACAAGTTTGCAGACGAAGCCCACCTGGGCCAGATGCGCAAAAGCGGCGAGCCCTACATCACCCACCCGATCGCGGTGGCTGGGTTGTGTACCGAATGGAAACTCGACGCTCAAGCGCTGGCTGCAGCTTTGCTGCACGACGCCATGGAAGACTGCGGCATCACCAAAATTGAGCTGATCGAGCGTTTTGGCTCGCCGGTGGCCGAATTGGTGGATGGCCTGACCAAGCTGGAAAAGCTGGAATTCAACACCCGAGAAGAGAACCAGGCCGAGTCGTTTCGCAAGATGCTGCTGGCCATGGCGCGCGATGTGCGCGTCATCCTCATCAAGCTGGCAGACCGTACCCACAACATGCGCACCATGTCTGACATGCCGCGCAGCAAGTGGGGCCGCATCGCATCCGAGACGCTTGAAATTTATGCCCCCATCGCCCACCGTTTGGGCCTGAACCAGATTTACCGCGAGCTGCAGGACCTGTCCTTCAAGCACTTGCTGCCTTGGCGATATGCGGTGCTGTCCAAAGCCGTCTCTCGTGCACGCAACCGACGCCGCGACCTGATTCAAAAAGTGCAAGCCGATGTAGAGGCGGTGTTCGCCCAATCCAAGATGGAAGTGCGCATCAGTGGCCGCGAAAAAACGCTTTACTCCATTTATAAAAAGATGGATGAAAAGCACCTGAGCTTTGCGCAAGTCACCGATATTTATGGCCTTCGGATCATCGTCCCCTCGGTCATTGACTGCTACACCGCTTTGGGTCTGTTGCACCAGATTTACAAGCCGGTGCCAGGCAAGTTCAAGGACCACATCGCCATTGCCAAAGTGAACGGCTACCAGTCGCTGCACACCACGCTGGTGGGACCTTCGGGTGTGAACGTGGAGTTTCAGATGCGCACCGAAGCCATGCACCTGGTGGCCGAATCGGGCGTGGCTGCACACTGGCTCTACAAAGAGCACGAATCGGCCAGCGCCCAGTCCGAGCGCTTGGGCACGCAGTGGCTGCAATCGCTTTTGGACATCCAGACCGAAACACGCGACGCGGCCGAGTTTTGGGACCACGTCAAGGTCGACTTGTTCCCCGATGCCGTTTATGTGTTCACCCCCAAGAGCCAGATCATGGCCTTGCCACGGGGTGCAACGGTGGTGGACTTTGCTTACGCCATCCACAGCCGGGTGGGCGACCATGCCATGGCCGCCCGCATCAATGGCGACCAAGTGCCGTTGCGCACCGAGCTGAAAAACGGTGACGTGGTTGAAGTGATCACCGCCCCCGTCTCGGCCCCAAATCCGGCTTGGCTGGGCTTTGTGCGCACCGGACGCGCCCGTTCCAAAATCCGTCACCACCTCAAGACCATGGCGCAAACCGAGTCGGTGGGCTTGGGTGAAAAACTGCTGGCGCAAGCTTTGCGCGCCGAAGGCATCTACCAGTTGCCCGCGAATGACGAAGCCCACCATGCTTTGTGGGAAAAGTTGCTGCGCTTTACGGGCAACCGCAACCAGCCCGATTTGCTGATGGACATTGGCTTGGGCAAACGCATCGCCACCATCGTAGCCAAGCGCTTGACGGCGCTGCTGTCCGAGTTGGGCCAAAAACCCGATGCCCTGCTGATGACCCGCGAACGCTTCACGGCGCATGAGTCCATCTCTCAAGGCGCGATCACCCTCGACGGCAGCGAGAACGCCTCGGTGGTGTATTCGCGTTGCTGCCGCCCACTGCCCGGTGACGACATTGTGGGTTATCTGGGCCGCGGCGAAGGCCTGGCCGTGCACACACGCGATTGCGCCACCGCCCGCAAACTGGAGCACAAAGACAGCGAACGCTTCATTGGTGTGGAGTGGTCGGACGAATTGAGCCGCAGCTTCGAAACCGCCATCACCGTCACAGTGATCAATGGCAAAGGCGTGCTGGCTCGGGTGGCTGGCGCTTTGGCCAGTGGTGAAACCGACATTGTGCACGTCGACATGGGGCAAGAGACTGCCCAAGACACGGCCGAATTGAAGTTCGTTTTGGCTGTGCGTGATGCCGCGCACTTGGAACAGGTGTTGCGTCACCTCAAGCGCACACCCTCGGTCATCAAGGCCGATCGCCAAACCACCAAAGGCCACTTGCCTGGCTGAGCACCAGATCGCCTGAGCCGGTCGGTTTCAAGGTCCATCAAGACGCTGCCGGATAGCTCACCTTCAGCACCTCGATGTCGATCACGCCTGTAGGTGTGACCAACTTGAGTTCATCGCCTTCGCGTGACTTGAGCAAAGTGCGCGCAATGGGCGAGACCCAGCTGACCTGGCCTTGCAAACTGTCGGCCTCGTCGATGCCCAAAATCGTGACGGTGCGCTCGGTGCCTGAGGCCTCGGCATACGTGACCGTGGACCCAAAGAACACCTGGTCGCTGCCGAGGTGCACCGCCGGGTCAACCACTTCGGCGATTTCCAAACGCTTGGTCAAAAAGCGAATGCGCCGATCGATCTCGCGCAAGCGTTTTTTGCCATAGAGGTAATCGCCGTTTTCTGATCGGTCGCCGTTGCTCGCCGCCCAATGCACGATTTCGACCACCTTGGGCCGCTCGTCGTCGATCAAGCTGAACAGCTCAGCCCGCAGTCGGGCGTAACCTTCGGGCGTCATGTAATTGCGCGCACCTGAAGGCAAAGCCGGCAAGCCCAGCTCATCGTCATCGTCGCTGTCGGACTCTTTGTTGAAGGCTTTGCTCATGTCTTGGTATTCAATGGCAAAAATGATCGCCGCTTGCAAGACAACTTCTTGGGGAAGGCGTGAAGTGGCGAGCGGAAAAAGAAAAAGCCCACAACTTGCGTTGTGGGCTTTCTAATTTTTGGTGCGGCTGGCAGGAATCGAACCCACGACCCCTTGGTTCGTAGCCAAGTACTCTATCCAGCTGAGCTACAGCCGCATCATGCCTTGAATTATAGCAAGCTTTTCAGGGCCCTTTCGGGCTGCCCTTCAATTTATTGCCAGGACACGGCCGACATGTCGTTGGCAAAAATCGGTGAGCTTGACCACAGGCCTTTGAGACCTTTACGGTAAACCGCTGTGTTGGTCGCATTGAACAGGAACACGTTGACCGCATCTTTGGCGATCATGCGCTGCATGTCACCAAACAACTGGGTGCGCTCTTTGGCCGCCGTGGTGGCCGCGTGTTTGGCTGCCAAGTCGCGGAAAGCCTTGCTGTCGTAACCCCAGTAGTACTGCGGGTTGGCGTAAGCCATGTAGTCCAAGGGTTCGACGTGGTTGATCACCGTCAGGTCAAAGTTGCCCTTGAAGGTGCCACCCAGCCATTGGGCCCATTCCACGTTTTCAATTTTGGCCACGATGCCCACCTTGGCCAATTGCGCAGCCAAAATCTCGCCGCCCTTGCGGGCATACGGCGGTGGAGGCAAGGTCAAGGTCACGTTCAGTGGGGTTTGCACACCGGCTTCCTTGAGCAGCGTCTTGGCTTTTTCGGGGTCGTAGGCATAGGTGTTGCTCAACTCCACATAGCCCGCATCGGTGGGGGCCATGTGGCTGCCAATGGGTTTGGCCAAACCTTCAAACACGCCATCAATGAAGGCTTTCTTGTCGATCGCGTGCGACAGAGCGCGGCGCACACGCACATCGTCAAAGGGCTTTTTGCGGTTGTTGATGGTCATGATGCCTTTGCCGGCCGTGCTGCCCAACTCGACCATAAAGCGCTTGTCTTTCTGGAACTGCTGCAGGCTTTGCGGCGACTGAAAGCGCGGCATGCCGTCGATGTCGCCCGCGAGCAAGGCGGCCACTTGGGCGGCCGAATCGTTGATGAAGCGGAAAGTGACCTTCTTCACCTTGATGGCGTTGGCATCGCGAAAGCCATCCCACTTGGACAAGGTCACCGCCGTGCCTTTGGCCCAGTTGTCGAGTTTGTAAGGACCCGTGCCCACGGGCTTGGTGGCGGCATTGGCCGCGCTGTCCGGGTGCAAGATGACGGCCGTGTTCTCACCCATGCGGAACAAAAAGTTGCCATCCGGGTTGGTCAGCACCAACACCACAGTGTGCGCATCGGGGGTCGAGATGTGGGTGATGTTGTTGAACACCGCGCCTTTGGCCTTGTTGGTGCTCTTGGCGTCTTTGGCCCGCTCAAAGCTGAACTTGACAGCGGCCGAATCAAAAACTGCACCGTCTTGGAACTTCACACCCTTGCGCAGTTTGAAGGTATAGGCCTTGCCGTCGGCGTCCATCTTCCAGCTCTCGGCCAGCAAGGGGCTGATGCGCCCATCAACGTTGATCTTGGTCAGCCCTTCAAGGATGTTGTAGTGCACCACTTCACCAATGGCTGCAGCCGGGGCCATGGTCGGGTCCAGGCTGGTGGGCTCTAGGATCATGCCCAGCGTGACGGTATCTTTGCGCGACTGCGCTTGCGCCTGCAAAGGCGCAAGCGCCCAGCTGGCCACCAACACGGCAGCCGAACTCAAAGCGAGGTTGCGGCGGGACATGGAAGATACGTTTTTCATGGAGACTCCTGTTTCAAAGAGGGGGGCTGGCCTGGCACAGCAGCCAACAAAGCGCGCGTGTAGGGGTGTTCGGCCTGCTCAAAAATGTGCTCGGCAGGGCCATGCTCGACCACACGGCCCGACTGCAAAACCAGCACATCGTCGCACATCAAATTGACCACCGCAAGGTCATGACTGACCAGCAAATAACTCAGGCCGTAACGGTCTTGCAGGTCCATCATCAGGTTCAGCACCTGGGCCTGCACCGACACATCGAGCGCACTGACCGGCTCATCGGCCACGATCAGGGCGGGGCGGGTGATCAAGGCGCGGGCCATGGCAATGCGTTGGCGTTGACCGCCCGAAAATTCGTGTGGGTATTTGTCCAAGTCTGCGGTTCTGAGGCCGACTTCGTTCAGAGCCTCAGCGGCGCGGTCGCGCAGCTCGGCTTTACTGTCGGCCCGCTCGTGCCTTTCGGATCGGCCGCCCGAAGCGTGTTGCAAGGTGCGTATCGGCTCAGTCACGATGGCCAGTACTTTTTGGCGCGGGTCCAGCGAGCCATAGGGGTCCTGAAACACCATCTGAAAACCACTGCGCAACTGCCGTAAGGCCTGCCCATGGGTCTGGTGCACATCCACGCCGTTGAACAAGACCTGCCCCTCAGTGGGCGTGTCCAGCGCCATGACCAGCCGCGCCAGGGTGGACTTGCCCGAACCGGACTCGCCCACGATGCCTAAACTTTTCCCCGGCTGCAAGGTGAAGCTCACGTCCGACAAAGCCTGCAAAGCGCCTGCGGGTTGAAACAAACCCGCGCGGGGCAAGGCAAAGCGCCGCCCCAAGTGCTTCACCTCCAGCAAGGGCACAGATGTGGGCGTCACGCTCATGGCAGCCTCCAACGCGGGCAACTGACCACATGCGGCGTATCGCCTGCACCCTCTTTGTCAATGTTTTGCGCCTGAGGTGGCGACTGGCGGCAATCCTCCACCGCCAAGCTGCAACGATCCGCAAACGCACATCCCGCCGGAAAATCCATCAGCTCGGGCACGCTGCCAGGAATCGTGGTCAAGCGGGTGCCGCGTGCCAGCCCCAAGCGCGGGCGCGCCGCAAACAGGCCCCGCGTGTAAGGGTGAGCCCGGCGCGCAAACAGCTGGGGCGTGGCCGCACCCTCGACCACCGCGCCGCCATACATCACCATCACGCGCTCCACTTGGTCCTGCATCAGACCCAAGTCGTGGCTGATCAACAGCAAGCCCATGCCATCTTCGCGCACCAGTTGTTGGATGAGCGCCAGCACCTCTTTTTGCACCGTGACATCGAGCGCAGTGGTGGGTTCGTCCGCAATCAGCAGGTCGGGGCCGCAGGCCAGCGCGATCGAGATCATCACGCGCTGGCGTTGCCCGCCAGACAGCTCATGCGGATAAGCGTCGAGGCGCTCACGCGCCCGGGGCAACTGCACGCGTTCGAGCAATTGCAGGGCGCGGGCTTTGGCGTCGCTGGCGCTCAGGTGTTGGTGCAGGCGCAAGGGCTCGGCAATCTGCTTCCAGATCGGGTGCAGCGGATTGAGCGCCGTCATCGGCTCCTGAAAGATCATGGCCATGCGGGCACCGCGCAGCTGGCACCACTGCGGCTCGGGCAGACCCACCAGCTCTTGGCCATGCAACGCAATCGAGCCGCTGATGCGGGCGCGTTCGGGCAGCAAGCCCATCAGGGCCAAAGCCGTGAGCGATTTGCCACTGCCGCTCTCACCAATCAGGCCCACCGTCTGGCCCCGCTCCATGCGCCAAGACACGCCACGCAGGGCTTGTGCCCAGCCCCGGGACGTGGGCAGGCTCACGCGCAAATCATCCACTTGCAGCAACGGTTTGGCGCTTGATCGATCGTTCATGCTCACCTTTGCCGCGCCAGCCGGGGGTCGAGCACATCGCGCAAACCATCGCCCAGCAAATTCAGCCCCAGCACCGCCAGCGCAATGGCCGCGCCCGGGTACACCGCGAGCATGGGGGCCTGAAAC
Organism: Comamonadaceae bacterium; assembly: GCA_027486495.1. Classification (GTDB taxonomy): domain Bacteria; phylum Pseudomonadota; class Gammaproteobacteria; order Burkholderiales; family Burkholderiaceae_C; genus Limnohabitans_A. Next base: position 15,439 of record JAIXOZ010000087.1, read on the forward strand.
ATCTGCGACTGCGCTTCGTTGAGCATGCGCCCCCAACTGGGTTGCGGCGGCTGTGTGCCCAAGCCCAAATAAGACAAGGCCGCCTCGGCCAGGATGGCGATGGCGAACTGGATGGTGGCCTGCACGATCAGCACGCTGGCGATGTTGGGCAGCACATGCGTGCGAGTGATGGCCAGCGGGCCTTGGCCTGCGGCGCGGGCTGCAGCCGTGTAGTCCCGCGCCCAAATGGCGTTGGCCGCGCCACGCGAAATGCGGGCAAACACAGGGATGTTGAAAATGCCAATCGCCACGATGCTCACCACCAAACCCGGCCCGTAAATGGCCGTGAGCATGATGGCCGACAACAAAGCCGGAAAGGCGAAAGTGAAATCCGAGGCACGCATGATGAGCTCTTCGACCCATCCACGCCGCGCCGAGGCCAGCAAGCCCAAAGGCACGCCCACACCGAGGCCAATGCCCACCGCGATGAAGCCCACCAGCAAGGAGTTTTGGCTGCCCACCAAGAGCAAGGAACCGATGTCGCGCCCCAAGCTGTCGGTGCCCAGCCAATGGGCTGCGCTGGGCGAGGCCAGTTTGTTGGGAATGTCGATGTCACCCACCGGGTAAGGCGACCAAAACAAAGACAGCACAGCGCACAACACCATCAGCAGCACCATGGCCCCACCCGCCACCAAACTCGGGTGGCGCAAAGCGCGTCGCCAAAAGGTGTGCTTATTCCGCATGGCCCGCCTTCAGTCGCGGATCGATCCACGCATACAGCACGTCGATGCAGAAGTTGATGAGGATGACCAGCGCCGACAACAGCATGACCACATCACGCACCACGATCAGGTCGCGGTTGGCAATGGCCTGAAAAATCAGCCGACCAATGCCGGGCAATACAAATACGTTTTCAATCACAATCGCGCTGGTGATCAGGTTGCCAAACTGCAAGCCCATCACCGTCAGCACCGGGATCATGGCGTTGCGCAGCACATGGCCCCAAAGCACCTGACGGCGTGACAGGCCTTTGGCGCGCGCGGTGCGCACAAAGTCTTCGCGCAAGGTGTCAAGCACGGCAGAGCGGGTCACCCGCGTCAAGATGGCCGTTTGCACCGCAGCCAGCGCCATGGCGGGCAAAAGCAAGGCCTTGATGCCCTCGCCCACACCGCCGCCATCGTCCTCTGACCAGCCCGGAAAACCGCCCGCACTCACCCACTCCAAGTGCACCGCGAACAGCAAGATCAAAAGAATAGCGAGCCAGAAATTGGGTAAGGCCAAGCCCAGTTGGCTGAGCGTCATCACACCCACATCACCCGCCTTGTTTTGCTGCGAAGCGGCGTAAATGCCCAAAGCCAGCGCCAACGCCACCGTGAGCCCCATGGCCATCACGGCCAGTGGCAGCGTCACCTGCATGCGCTCGGCCATCAGCTGCGCCGTGGGGGTGTCGTAAGAAATGCTCAGGCCTGTCTGGCCTTGCAGCATGCCGCCCATCCAGTTCAGGTAACGGGTGGCAGCGGGCTGGTTCAGGCCCAATTTTTCTTCCATCGCGGCGATCGACTCGGGCGTGGCCGTTTCGCCCAAAATGACCTGTGCCGCATTGCCAGGCAAAAGTTCAAGCACTGCAAATACAACGACCGACGTGGCCAGCAAGGTCAACACAAAACTCAACAGCCGTCGCAAAACGAACAGGGGCACGCGCTATCCTTGGGGTCTGTGAGGCGGGTTAAAAAAGGTCGAACATGACTTCCAAAACGATTGTAAACAGCCGCCTGGGCAGCATTGTGGATGTGCCCGGTTTGCGCGTGGGGCATTTCACATTGGCCGAACGCCTGACCGGATGCTCGGTGGTGCTGGCCCCTGATGGCGCAGTGGGTGCGGTGGACGTGCGCGGCGCAGCCCCCGGCACCCGCGAGACCGATTTGCTGGACCCCGCCAACTTGGTGGACAAAGTGCATGCGGTGCTGCTGAGCGGCGGCAGTGCTTTTGGCCTGGACGCTGCCACAGGCGTGGTGCGCTGGCTCGAAGAGCAGGGCATCGGCTTTGAAACCGGCTACGGCCGTGTGCCCATCGTGCCTGCAGCCGTTTTGTTTGACTTGCCCGTGGTTCGCGAGGGCGACAACCCCACAGCCCGCCCGAACGCTGAGGCCGGTTATGCCGCCTGCGAAGCAGCCACAACAGCGCCTCCCGCAGCGGGCAATGTCGGCGCCGGCGCGGGTGCCTGCGTGGGCAAGTTGTTTGGCCTCGACCGCTGCATGAAAGGCGGCATCGGCAACGCCAGCGTGCGCGTGGGCCCTTGGGTGGTCGGTGCCTTGGTCGCCTGCAATGCGGTGGGCGATGTGATCGACCCCGCCACAGGCCAAATATTGGCAGGTGCGCGCACGGCAGATGGGCAAAACCTGCTCGACACGCAACGCGCTTTTTTGCAAGGCGAGCGCGGCAACCGTCCCCTGCCTGGCACCAACACCACCATCGGTGTGGTCGCCACCAACGCCGCCCTCACCAAAGCGCAAGCCAAGCGCCTGGCCATGAGCGCCCACGACGGCCTGGCCCGCAGCATCCGCCCCGCACACACCACGCTGGACGGGGACACGCTGTTTGCGTTATCAACAGGCACCGAAGCCGGTGCGGTGGATCTGATGCTGCTCACGGTGATGGCGGCAGAGGCCACGGCGCTGGCCACGGTGGATGCGATTCGTCAGGCAGGGGGCATTCATACAAATTTTGGCGAAGTGCCTGCTGTTGAAAAATGGGCGATAAGTAAGTCGGTGGTGTAGCCCAGTTCCTCGTCGCCTTTGGACTGAAACAGGGCCTTGCCACCTGCGTTCACGTCGGTGGCGCTCAGCTGGACCACTTGCGCGTCATAAAAAGTGACGTTGCCACCGGCTTCGAACGCCAACTCAGCTCAAACAGCAATGTCCGCGTCGGGCAGGGGCAAAGCCTGCGTGAGTGCCTGAAATTGCATAAAAAAAGCACAGCGCAGCACCCACAAGCGCAACAAGCCCGCTCAAAGCGCCCGCTGGATGATGATTTTTTGCACATCGCTGGTGCCTTCATAAATCTGGCACACCCGCACGTCGCGGTAAATGCGCTCGACCGGGAAGTCGCTCACATAGCCGTAGCCGCCCAGGGTCTGAATGGCGACGGAGCAAACCTTTTCGGCCGCTTCGCTGGCAAACAACTTGGCCATGGCGGCTTCTTTGAGGCAGGGGCGGCCTGCGTCGCGCAAGCTGGCGGCGTGCCAGATGAGCTGGCGCGCCGCTTCGAGTTGCGTGGCGCAGTCGGCCAAGCGAAAACCGACGGCCTGGTGGTTGAAGATGGCGGTGCCAAAACTTTCGCGCTGCTTGGCGTAGTCGATGGCCACATCGAGTGCGCTGCGGGCCATGCCCAGGCTTTGCGCTGCAATGCCGATGCGCCCGCCCTCCAAAGACGACAGGGCGATCTTGTAACCCTCGCCCTCTTGGCCGATCAGGTTTTCGGCGGGGATGCGGCAGTTGTCAAAGTTGATCTGCGCGGTGTCGCTGGAATGTTGGCCCAGCTTGTCTTCGAGGCGCGCCACGTTGTAGCCGGGCGTGCGGGTGGGCACGATGAAAGCGCTCAGGCCTTTTTTGCCCGCGCCCTTGTCGGTCACGGCAATCACCACCGCCACATCGCCGTGTTGGCCGCTGGTGATGAACTGCTTGATACCGTTGATCACGTACTCATCACCGTCTTTCACAGCCGTGGTGCGCAACGCTGAAGCATCGGAGCCCACATGCGGCTCGGTCAGGCAAAACGCGCCGAGCATCTGGCCCTGGGCCAGGGGCGTGAGCCACTGTGCTTTTTGGGCAGCATGGCCGTACATCATCAAAATCGCGTTCACCGGGCAATTGGTCACGCTGATGGTGGTGCTGACACCGCCGTCACCGGCCGCAATCTCTTCAAGCACCAGCGCCAGCGTCACATAGTCCAGACCCGCGCCGCCCAACTCTTCGGGCACACAAATGCCATACGCCCCCAGCTCGGCCAGGCCCTTGTGCGCTTCTTTGGGAAAGTGGTGCTTCTTGTCCCACTCGGCGGCATGGGGCCACAGCTCGCGCTGGGCAAAGTCGCGCACGGCGTCGCGGATCATTTCCTGGTCGGGGGTCAGCAGCATGGGGCTCTTTCTTTATCGGGTCACCACGGCAGAGGGTTGCCATCGTGGTTCAAAAATGCGCCACGGTGTGCCGGGTCGCGTTGTTCAAGGATGTGGCTGAGCGTCTGGCGGAGGCTGCTCGCACTTTGCTCGGGCGTGAGCGGGGCAGCCGCGCCGCCCATGTCGGTCTGCACCCAACCGGGGTGAATGGCGAGCACAGTCACATCGGGCTGCTCGGCTTGGGTGCAGCGCACCACCATGTTGAGCGCGGCCTTGCTCACGCGGTACAGCGCGGCGTTGCCGCTGGTGGTCTCTTGCTGGCTGCCCATGATGGAGCTGATGCAGGCGATCAAGCCTTGCGTCTCTTGCACCATGGGCACGATTTGCGGGATGACCTGCATCGCGCCCATCACGTTGGTGTGCATCACGGCGTCAAAGCTGTCGCGGGTGGGCGGGGTACTGGCGCTGTTGCGGTCCACCACGCCCGCCACGTAAATGGCCAAGTCGATTTTTTCGCCTTCGAGCTGCCTAGACAGGCCCGAGTTGCTGGCCGGGTCAGCCACATCGAGGCGCAGAGTTTGTGCTCCCAGGGCCTTCAGGTTCGCGATGCCGTCGTCCGAGCGGGCGGTGGCGATCACGCGCCAACCGTCTTCGATGTATTGACGGGTCAGCTCGTAGCCGATGCCACGGGATGCGCCGATGAGAAGGATGGTTTTCATGTTGTTGAGTTTCGCAGATCGGTGGCTGTGGGTCGGAGGCTTCAGCCCCGACATGAAACACTGGCCATCAGATGTCGGAGCTGAAGCTCCGACCAACAGGGAACATCACACCAACTCCAGCGCCACGGCCGTGCCCTCGCCGCCGCCAATGCACAGCGTGGCCAGGCCTTTTTTGAGGCCACGGGCTTTGAGCGCATGGATCAGCGTGACCATGATGCGGGCGCCGGAGGCGCCGATGGGGTGACCCAATGCGCAAGCGCCGCCGTTGACGTTGACCTTGTCGTGCGGCACGTTCAGCTCTTTCATCAGCGCCATGGGCACCACGGCAAAGGCTTCGTTGACTTCCCACAAGTCGACGTCTTGTACCGTCCAACCCGCTTTGGCCAAGGCCTTTTGGGTGGCGCCCACAGGGGCGGTGGCGAACCACTCGGGCTCTTGGGCGTGGGTGGCGTGGCTGACGATGCGGGCCAGGGGCTTGCAGCCCAGCTTGGCAGCGGTGCTCTCGCGCATCAGCACCATGGCGGCCGCGCCGTCGTTGATGGACGAGCTGCTGGCGGCCGTGATGGTGCCGTCTTTCTTGAAGGCGGGCTTGAGGCTGGTGATCTTGTCGAGCTTGACTTTGCCGGGGCCTTCGTCGATGGACACGACGCGCTCGCCGCTGCGGTCTTTCACGGTGACGGGCGTGATCTCGGCGGCAAAGGCGCCCGACTCGGTGGCGCCCTTGGCACGCTGCACGCTGGTGGTGGCAAAGTGGTCTTGCTCGGCGCGGGTGAAGCTGTATTTGGCGGCGCAGTCTTCGCCAAAGGTGCCCATGCTGCGACCGGCTTCGTAGGCGTCTTCCAGGCCGTCGAGCATCATGTGGTCGTAAATTTTGTCGTGGCCCATGCGGTAGCCGCCGCGGCCCTTGAGCATGAGGTAAGGCGCGTTGGTCATGCTTTCCATGCCACCGGCCACCAGCACGTCGTGTGTGCCTGCCACCAGCATGTCGTGGGCGAACATGGCCGCACGCATGCCCGAGCCGCACATTTTGGACAGCGTGACCGCGCCCGCGCTCTTGGGCAAACCGCCCTTGAAGCCCGCTTGGCGCGCCGGGGCTTGGCCTTGGCCTGCCATCAGGCAGTTGCCAAACAGCACTTCGGTGACGAGTTCAGGGCTGATGCCAGCGCGCTCCACGGCAGCTTGGATGGCTGCGCCACCCAGGTCGTGGGCGGCCAGCGCAGAAAAGTCGCCCTGGAAGCTGCCCATGGGAGTGCGGGCAGCGCTGACGATGACGATGGGGTCGTGTGACATGTGGATTCCTTTCAGGCGTGGATGTCGGCAATGATGAGGTGTTCGCCGGTTTCTTCTTGGGCGATGCGGCGGATGTACGCCACAAAATCAGGGTCTTCGCCGCGCAGCAAGAGGGGCAGGGATTGGCGGAAGTCGTCCCGGCGGCACCACTCGCGCATATAGTCGTCCCAGGAGTTCCAGCGCCGCTGTTCGGTGGCGCTCATTTCCTCTCGGAATGCGATCAGGAAGGCGCGTTCAAACAGCGCAATCAGCATGTCGAAAATGATCAACATGCGTTCTCTTTGCTCTGCTGTCGGGTCGGGCAGGGCTTGGTTGGTGCGCAGCTGCAAATCGGCGTGGTCCAGCACCACCTTCAAAAAGTCGTTGTAGGCGTCCGACAGGTGCTGGTAGGCCTCTTCTTCTTCGTTTTCGCGCTCCTTGCTCTGCTCGAGCCAGAACACCCAGACGGCATAAGGCAGACCGAACACGGTCACCGCATAACTGCCCAACTCCAGAAATTCTGCCAAGCTCATGGGCACACGGCGCTCAGCCGCCTCTTGGATAGCGCTTGAGCGCATGGCGGAACACACCCAGCACCTCGCCCGGATGGCTCATGCTCACCCCCAGGTCTTTGGCCAGGCCGTCCTTGATGCCGTAACACCAACCGTGCACACTGAGTCTTTGCCCACGGGCCCAAGCGTCCTGCACCACGTTGGTCAAGGCCACGTTGCCCACTTGCTCGATCACGTTCATTTCACACAAGGTGTCTTCTTGCTCGGGAATGCTCAGGTGATCGAGGCGACGACGGTGCCGCACTTTCACGTCGTGCACATGCCGCAACCAGTTGTCGACCAGGCCCACGCGCAAACCGCGCAAAGTGGCCAGAACACCGCCACAGCCGTAATGACCGACCACCATGATCTGCTCGACCTTGAGGACATCGACCGCATACTGAATCACGGACAAAGCGTTCAAATCGGAATGCACGACCAAATTGGCCACGTTGCGGTGCACAAACACCTCACCCGGGTCCAGGCCGGTGATCTGGTTGGCAGGCACCCTGCTGTCGGAGCAGCCGATCCACAGGAATCGGGGCGTTTGCTGGTTGGCCAATCGTGTAAAAAATTCCGGGTCTTCGCGCTTCATGCGCGCTGCCCATTCGCGGTTGTTGGCAAGCAGTGTTTGCATGGTGCACGTCTCAGCAGGTTTCGGCAAACAGTTCGCGGCCAATCAGCATGCGGCGAATTTCAGACGTGCCTGCGCCGATTTCGTACAACTTGGCGTCGCGCCACAAACGGCCCAGCGGGTATTCGTTGATGTAGCCGTTGCCGCCAAAAATCTGCACGCCTTCGCCCGCCATCCAGGTGGCTTTTTCGGCCGTCCACAAGATGACACTGGCGCAGTCCTTGCGCACCTGGCGCACATGTTCGGTGCCCAGCAGGTCCAGGTTCTTGGCCACGGTGTAGGCAAAGCTGCGACCGGCTTGCAACACGGTGTACATGTCGGCGACCTTGCCCTGGATCAGCTGGAACTCGCCAATGCTCTGGCCAAACTGCTTGCGGTCGTGGATGTAGGGGATCACGTTGTCCATGACGGCCTGCATGATGCCCAAAGGACCACCCGTGAGCACCGCGCGTTCGTAGTCCAGGCCGCTCATCAGCACCTTGGCGCCGTTGTTCAGCCCGCCCAGGATGTTTTCTGCGGGGACTTCGACGTTGTTGAACACCAACTCGCCCGTGTGGCTGCCGCGCATGCCGAGCTTGTCGAGCTTTTGCGCGATGGAAAAACCTTTCATGCCTTTTTCAATCAAGAAGGCCGTGACGCCGCGTGCGCCCAATTCGGGCTCGCTCTTGGCATAGACCACCAGGGTGTCGGCATCCGGCCCGTTGGTGATCCACATCTTGGAGCCGTTGAGCAGGTAGTAGCCGCCTTTGTCCTCGGCTTTGAGTTTCATGCTCAGCACGTCCGAGCCCGCGCCGGGCTCAGACATGGCCAAGGCACCGACGTGCTCGCCGCTGATCAGCTTGGGCAAGTATTTGGCGCGCTGCTCGGGTGTGCCGTTGCGCTTGATCTGGTTGACGCACAGGTTGGAGTGCGCGCCATAGCTCAGGCCCACCGAGGCGCTGGCACGGGAGATTTCTTCCATCGCGATCATGTGCGCCAGATAGCCCATGTTCGCGCCGCCGTATTCCTCACCCACCGTGATGCCCAGCACGCCCAAGTCGCCCATCTTGCGCCACAGGTCCATGGGGAACTGGTCATTGCGGTCGATCTCGGCAGCGCGGGGGGCGATTTCGGCTTGGGCAAAGTCACGCACCGCGTCGCGCAGGGCGTCGATGTCTTCACCAAGTTGGAAATTCAGGCCTGGCAGGTTGTTCATGGGAGTTCCTTATGGGGGTTTCGTTGAGCGGGTGTTCGCGTCAATATGTCTTGGCAACAGGCACCAGGGTTTGCTGCATCAAAGCGCAGTCCGAGCGTTTGCCGCTGTCATCGATGTGCACCACTTCGGCCGTGGTCACGATGATGCGTTTGCCCGCCTTGGTGACGCGGCCGATGGCGCGAATTTCGCCACCCTGAAAGCTGGCAAGAAAGTTGATTTTGTACTCCACCGTGGTGACCTCCATGCCTTCGGGGGCCACCGTCAAAGCGGCGTAACCACCCGCGATGTCGGCCAATGCGCCCATGGCGCCGCCATGAAAGCCGCCTTGCTGCTGGGTCACTTTGTCGGTGTAGGGCAAAGCAAATTCCACCTGCCCGACGCTGGCCGACAACAGGCGCACACCCAAGTGGTTCATCATGCCCTGACGGGCCAGGCTCTGGGCAACACGCTCGTGGGGGGTCAGGGCTGAGGTCACATCGCATCCGGTGGTTAAAGTCAAGCCGAACTGTAATTGACGTTTACGTCAACGTCAACCAATTGCCCGTGCCCTACAGGCCCTGCGCACAGGGTCTCGGCACGGCCCCAACCGCGGGTATCAGCTGGCCGGCGCGGCCTTGTTGGCCTTGTTCAGCAAATTGCGGGTTTCTTTCTCGTGGGTTTTGACCTCGTCCAGCGTGGCCTCGAGGTCGGCCAGCTGCGACTCCAGCTGCTGGCGGTGTTCGGCCAACACCACCATGAATTTTTTGAGCTGGGGCACGGTGTCGCGCGGGCTGTCGTACATGTCGATCAGGTCTTTGGCCTCGGTCAGCGACAGGCCCAGGCGCTTGGCGCGCAAAGTGAGTTTGAGGCGGGTGCGGTCACGCGCCGAATACACGCGGTTGCGCCCACCGGGGCCAGATCGCTCGGGCTCCAGCAAACCCATGTCTTCGTAAAAACGGATGGCACGCGTGGTCAGGTCAAACTCCTGAGCCAAATCGCTGATCGTGTACGTGTTCGCCATGGCGTGCGGTTCTCACCTTGCTTGCGCAACCGGGACAGGCGGCTGCGCCACCGGCCCCTAGAATGCTTTGTCATCTTTGACGTTAACGTCAACGTCAATTTCTCGAATGCTAACCCAAACCACCCCACGCATGCCCGATTTGCCCCACGCCACGCCTGCCCCCGAGCCGCGCACGGCCATGCCGCCTCTGCTCTACCCGCTGGGTGAGCACCTGCCGCCGTCCGGCACGGTCACCGAAGTGGCGCCAGGCGTGTTCTGGTTGCGCATGGGTTTGCCCTTTGCCCTGAACCACATCAACCTGTGGCTGCTGCGCGACCGCCTGCCCGACCCAGCCCAGCCGGACGTGCTGCGCGAGGGCTGGACAGCGGTGGATTGCGGCATCGACAACCCGGCGACCCGCCAAGCCTGGGAGCAGATTGAACAAAACGTGCTGCAAGGCCTGCCCATCCTGCGCGTGCTGGTGACGCACATGCACCCGGACCACATGGGCTTGGCCCACTGGCTGTGCGAGCGCTGGCAAGCGCCCTTGTGGATGAGCACCAGCGAATACCAGTCGGCACTGCTCGCTTGCAGCGGCCTGTCCAATTTTGGGGGGGCACCCACGGTCGCTTTTTTCACAGCGCATGGTTGGAGCCAACCTGATGAACTGGCACAGGTGCAGGCCCGTGTCGGTTATTACCCCAGCATGGTGCCCAAGATACCCAACGCCTATGTGCGCTTGATGGACGGCGCGCGCGTGCGCATCGGTGAGCGCGTATGGCAATGCCTGAGCGGCTTTGGCCACTCGCCCGAACACATGGCTTTGCACAATGCACAGGATCAACTGCTGATCAGCGGCGACATGCTGCTGCCGTCCATTTCCACCAATGTCAGCGTGTACGCGATGGAGCCCGATGGCAACCCGCTGCAGTGGTTCCTCGACTCGCTGGACAAGATGTCGCAACTGCCGGATGCCACGCTGGTGCTGCCCTCGCACGGACGGCCGTTTCAGGGCGCAGCCACGCGCATCACGCAATTGCAAACCCACCACCAAGAGCGGTTGGCCGAGCTGCTGCAGGCCTGCCGTGCGCAGGCGTGCTGCGCCCACGAGCTGTTGCCTGTGCTGTTCAAACGTACCTTGGATGTGCACCAAACCACCTTCGCCCTGGGCGAAGCCGTGGCCCACCTGAACCTGTTGTGGCTGTCCGGCCAGATGCGGCGCGAGCTCGGGGCCGATGGTGTGATCCGATTCAGAACAATCACGGCCTGATTGCGGATCCGTCCTGCCCTCTTCAATCGGCAACGAACACTTGCATGGATCCCGGATCAAATCCGGGAAGACAGGTCAGAAACGGACAGCAGCAACCGGCTTGCAACGTCAAGACAGCTTGACATGCCCGGTCAGTCTTCTTTCAGGTCCACCGGTGCCTGACGCAAAGCTTTGCGGCGCTCTGCGTAGTCGGGCATGACCTCGCCCACGGTTTCCCAAAATCGGGGGCTGTGGTTCATCTCGCGCAGGTGCGCCAGCTCGTGCACCACCACGTAATCGATCTGGCTGATGGGCAGGTGGATCAGTCGCCAATTCAGGCGGATGTGCCCATCGGTGCGCGCACTGCCCCAACGCGTGCTTGCGCTCGACAGGCTGAGCTTTTGCCAGCGCACGCCCAACTGCGGCGCGAAGTGCTGCAGACGCTCTTCAAACAAGGCCTTGGCTTGTTTTTTCAGCCACACCTGCGCGGCATCACGCACCTGGGTCACGCTGGCACCCGGCGGCACCGTCACGGGCAACAGCTGGTCGGGCGGTATGTCTTTCCCCTGCACGCGGCCCACACCGCGCTCCATCACGCACAGCTGCACGGTGCGCCCCAAAAATGGCACTTCGGCCCCGTGCCGCCACTCGATGGCTTTTTGAAATTGCTCGGTCTGCCGCTCTTTGAATTGCTGCAGCTTGGCCACAATCCAGCCGCCTCTTTCCTGCACGGCAGCGTCCACCTCTCGCAGCGGCACCCAGTTGGGCGCACGCACCACCAGACCATCGGCCCCCACTAAAAAACCGATGCTCTTGCGTCGCGAGCGTTCAAACCTGAAAGACACCGTGACGCCCTGCAACTGGGCGTGGCGGTTGGCAGCGGGGTGGGTGAAGCCCCAGGGGCTGGCTTCGGCCTGAGGAAAAGTCCCTTCAGCTTCGCCAGAATTCGGGGTTGGCGCGGCATGCGGGCTCGGCGCGGCGGACGGGGCGTTCGCTGGGGGAGGGACCCCAGCTTTGGGTGGAGATGACAGAACGGTTGTGGGCTGCACCGGGTCACCCCCGGTGAAAAAGTCCAGCACAAATTGCAAAGGCGCGCGCATGCTGGCCCCCACTTGGCTCAATGCCCGGAGGCAGCGGTGGTGGCTTGGGGCTCGGCCTCGGGATAGGCCTCGGGGTCAAGGCGGTGCATTTCGGACTCGATCCAGGCCTCGACCTCTTGCATCAACTCTTCGGCGCTGCGGCCTTCGCTCGCAATGGCGCGGCCAATCGAGATGTCCACCACACCAGGCGTTTTGACAAAAGCCCGTGTGGGCCAGCAACGCGCCGAGGTCACGGCAATCGGGATGACGGGCACACCTGCCGCAATCGCCAAACGCGCACCACCGCTTTTGTACTCGCCCTTTTGGCCGCGAGGAATGCGCGTGCCTTCGGGAAACATGATGACCCACACGCCTTCTTCCATCAGGCGGCGGCCCTGCTGCACCACCTTGGCAAAGGCGCGCGAGCGCTGCTTGCGGTCAATGTGGATCATGTCCAGACGGCCCATGGCCCAGCCAAAAAATGGGACGCTGAGCAGCTCTTTCTTGAACACGTAGGCCAGGGGGTGCGGCATGATGACGGGCATCACAAAGGTCTCCCAGGTGGACTGGTGCTTGACCAGCAAAACCGCCGGATCCTTGGTGCCCAAAGGCAGGTTCTCCATGCCCTGGATGCGGTTTTCGATGCCCAAAATCCAGGTGCCACTGTTCACGGCCAAGCGCAGCCAACCGACACACACCCAATACAGGCGGGTGCTGCTGACGACATAAGAAATCAGCACCACAAACAAGGCCCAAGGGATGACGGTGATGGCCATCCACAGCACATGGACCAGAGAGCGGATGAAGTTCATGTTGGTGTTGTGGTCAAAGGTGAGTGCGCGCCCGATTCAGCGCCCAGCAAATGATCGACACAGGCGGCCAAATCGGCATGCACCTGTGTACGGGCCGGAAATCCCGGCGGCAAGGCTTGCCCCAACCACTCGGGGTGCCGCCCGCTCAGCACCATGTGTGGCACACAGCCCACCACATCGGCCACCTGCATGTCGCTCAGGCTGTTGCCAATGCACGGCACGCCGGTCAGGTCCACGCCATAGCGCTCGGCAATTTGCGAGAAAAGACCCGGCCAGGGTTTGCGGCAACCACAGCCCTCATCGGCCGAGTGCGGGCAATAGAAAAAGGCATCGATGCGCCCGCCCACGGCCGCCAATTTTTTGATCAGGTGGCTGTGCACGGCATTGAAGGCAGCCATGTCAAACAGGCCCCGACCCAGACCCGACTCGTTGGTGGCCAGCACCACATGAAAACCCGCGTGGTTCAGGCGGCTGATCGCCTCCAGCGCTCCGGGCAAGGGCTGCCAGTCGTCCGGCGATTTGACGAACTCGTCACCCGTGCGGTTGATGGTGCCGTCGCGGTCCAGGATGACGAGTTTCAAATGGGTGTTCATGCGCGCTCGGTTGGTGTGCCAGACTCGGGTTGACCCGTCAAGCCGCCAGACGCGACAAATCGGCTACGCGGTTCATGGCCACGTGCAGGCTCTTGAGCAGGCCCTGACGGTTCAGGCGCAAGTCCATTTCTTCGGCGTTGACCATCACGTCATCAAAGAACGCATCCACGGGCGCACGCAGCGCGGCCAAGGTTTGCAAGCTGGCGGTGTAGTCGCCCGCATTGAACTGTGCTTCCGATTCAGGCAATAGTTTTTGCATGACGGCGTGCAGATTCTTCTCGGCGTCTTCTTGCAGCAAAGCGGTGTTGACGTGGGCGTCCACCTCACCGGCTTTCTTCAAGATGTTGCCGATGCGCTTGTTGGCTGCCGCCAAAGCGGGGCTCTCGGGCAAGGCGGCAAAAGCGCGCACGGCCGACAGGAACTGGCTGACTTGACCCAGACGGGCTGGGCGCAGGGCCATGACGGCATCGACTTCTTGTGCACTGAAGCCTTGCTCGCGCAGGCTGCCGGACAAGCGGTCGTAGACGAAGTCGATCAGGGCATCTGCACCGCCTGTGATCTTGTCGCCGAACACGGGCGCGGACAGCGCCAGCAATTCGGGCAAGCCGAGCGCCACGTCTTTTTCGATCAACATGCGGATCACGCCCAGGGCGTGGCGACGCAGTGCAAACGGGTCTTTGTCGCCGGTGGGCGCGTTGCCAATGCCGAACATGCCGACCAGGGTTTCGAGTTTGTCGGCCAGCGCCACCACCAAACCCACGTTGTTGCGCGGCAACTCGTCACCGGCAAAGCGGGGCTTGTAGTGGTCTTCAATGGCTTCGGCCACATCGCTGCTCAAGCCATCGTGGCGGGCATAGTAACCACCCATGATGCCTTGCAGCTCGGGGAACTCGCCGACCATGTCGGTCAGCAAATCGGTCTTGGCCAGGCGGGCGGCCTGCTCGGCTTGTGCAGCCAAGACATCACCGCCCACTTGCTGGCCAATCGCCTTGGCGATGGCGCAGACACGCGCCATGCGCTCGCCTTGTGTGCCCAGCTTGTTGTGGTAAACCACTTTGGACAGGCCTTCGACGCGCGATTCGAGCGTCTTTTTGCGGTCCTGGTCAAAGAAGAATTTGGCATCGGCCAGGCGCGGGCGCACCACGCGCTCGTTGCCGCCGATCACCAACGACGCGTCGTCGGGCGTGATGTTGCTCACCACCAAGAACCGGTTCGTCAGCTTGCCGGAGGCATCGATCAAGGGGAAGTATTTCTGGTTGGCCTTCATCGTGAGGATCAGGCACTCCTGCGGCACACCCAAGAACTCGGTCTCGAACTGGCAGGTCAGCACATTGGGGCGCTCAACCAGCGCGGTCACTTCGTCCAGCAGGGCCTCGTCTTCGATCGGACGGAGCGCTCCGTGCGACTTTCCATCTTCACCGTTGCCCACTTGGGCAGCCGCCGCTTGCAGCTGGCGCACGATCTCGGCGCGGCGCTCGGCGAAACTGGCAATCACCGAGCCGTCGGCCTTCAAGGTGTCGGCGTACTGGTCGGCATGCGCCAACACCACGGGCGAGACCTTGGCCTCAAACCGGTGGCCTTGTGTGCTGTTGCCCGCTGTCAGGCCCAGTGCCTTGACCGGCACCACGGTGCTGCCATGCAGCGCAATCAGGCTGTGCGCAGGGCGCACAAAGTTCACGCTGCTCCAGCCTGGCAGTTCGCAATCGGTCTCCAGTTGGTACTGCATGACCTTGGGGATCGGCAACTTGGCCAGCGCTTCTTCCAGCGCTTTTTGCAAACCGGCTTGCAGCGAAGCGCCTTTGACCACGCTGTCGTAAAACAGGGCTTCGGCTTTGCCATCAGGCTGGCGCTTGAGCGCAGCCACAGCCGCTGCCGGGTCGCTCACATCAGCGCCCAGAGCCTGCATTTTTTTGAGCAAGGCGGGTGTGGCGTTGCCAGCCGCATCCAAGCCCACAGCCACGGGCATCAGCTTTTGTTGCACGGCCTTGTCGGCGGCCTGCGCCAGCACGCCGGTCACATGGGCGGCCAAGCGGCGGGGTGAGGCAAAAGCGGTCACGACCGCGTCGACAGCGGCCAGGCCCTGGGCCTTCAGTTGCTCGGCCAGCACGTTGGCGAACGCCGCACCCAACTTGTTGAGCGCCTTCGGGGGCAGCTCTTCCACAAACAGTTCCACCAGCAGATTTTGTGTCGTCATGTCGTTCTCCCTCACGCGGCTTTCTTGGGCATTTGTGCCACCCATTCACGCGGGGCCATCGGGAAGTCCAGACGTTCGCGGCTTTCGTAATAACTCTGGGCCACGCTGCGGGCCAGGTTGCGGATGCGGCCGATGTAGGCGGCGCGCTCGGTCACGCTGATCGCGCCGCGCGCGTCCAGCAGGTTGAAGGTGTGCGCGGCCTTGAGCACTTGCTCGTAAGCTGGCAGCGCCAGCTGCGCCCCCATGAGGTGCTGGGCTTGTTTTTCGTGTGCACCGAAAGCGGTGAACAAAAACTCGGCATCGCTGTGCTCGAAGTTGTAGGTCGATTGCTCAACTTCGTTTTGCTTGTACACGTCACCGTAGGTCAAGCCCTCGGTCCATTGCAGGTTGTAGACGTTGTCCACGCCTTGCAGGTACATGGCCAGGCGCTCCAGGCCGTAGGTGATCTCACCCGTGATCGGCTTGCAATCAATGCCGCCCACCTGCTGGAAGTAGGTGAACTGCGTGACTTCCATGCCGTTGAGCCAGACTTCCCAACCCAGGCCCCAGGCGCCGAGTGTGGGGTTTTCCCAGTCGTCTTCCACAAAGCGGATGTCGTTTTTCTTGAGGTCAAAACCCAGCGCTTCGAGTGATCCCAAATACAGCTCCAGGATGTTGCTCGGCGCGGGTTTCAAGACCACTTGGTATTGGTAGTAGTGCTGCAGGCGGTTGGGGTTTTCGCCGTAGCGGCCGTCTTTCGGGCGGCGGCTGGGCTGCACATAGGCGGCTTTCCATGGCTCGGGGCCGATGGCGCGCAAAAATGTGGCGGTGTGGCTGGTGCCCGCGCCCACTTCCATGTCGTAGGGCTGGAGCAAGGCGCAGCCCTGGGCGTCCCAGTACTGCTGCAATTTGAGGATGATCTGCTGGAAGGTCAACATGGCCGAAGCGTGGCCAGCAGCGAGCTGGCCAAAGTGAAATGGGCGCAAGCTTTGCGCGAACCCTTGATTTTACGGCCTTTGCCGCCGCCAAATTGCCCAAGCCACGACCACACCACACAGCCCCCACAGCGGCCCCAAACCCCAATCCGAAGCCCAACGGGCAAAGGGTGTCAGGCCGTGACGCCCATCAAAAGAGCCCGTCAGACTGCCCCGGGTAAAGCGGGGCAATTCGTGCGTCACGCGGCCTTGGTGGTCAATGATGGCCGTGGCACCGGTGTTGGTGGCGCGCAGCATGGGGCGGCCCAGCTCGATGGCGCGCATCCGCGAAATGTTCAGGTGCTGGTCCACCGCCAGCGTGTCGCCAAACCAGGCGATGTTGCTCACATTCACCAAAGCCGTGGGCGCGGTCGCGGGGTCTTTGAATCGGATGGCCAGCTCTTCACCAAAGAGGTCTTCGTAACAGACATTGGGGGCCAGTCGTTGACCTTGCCAAACCAGAGAGGGCTGATCCCAGCCCCCAGATTTGAAATCGCCCAAGGGGATGTCCATCATGCGGATGAACCACGCAAAACCTGGCGGTATGAACTCACCAAAGGGCACCAGGTGAGATTTGTCATAACGGTAGGCCGCTGCACCTTTCGGCCCCAGCGCCACCACCGAGTTGCTGTAGCCCTCATCGAGGTTGCCCATGGGCAGGCCCACCAAGGCCACGGGACGGCCTGGCTGCGCAAAATGCGCCTGCAGGCTGGTCCAGTACCCCTGTGGCAAATGGCGTGGCAGCAAGGGAATGGCGGTCTCAGGGGCCACCACCAGGGGTTGTTGGCTGGCGCGCAATTGGGCGTCGTACCACTGCAGCGCATCGCGCACGCCGCTGGCGGCCTGGAACTTGTCGGTCTGTGAAATATTGGCCTGCAGCAACTGAACCTGCCCCAGCCCGGCGGACGTGGTGAAAACCGGCCCAAAAGCCTGCAAAGCCCAAGTGGCAAGCCCCACGCCGATCAAGGGCTTGAACGCCCTCAAGCGCCAGCCCGCCAGCGCCAGGCTCATGGCCAGCCAAGCAGCCACAGCCCCCATGCCGTACACACCGGCCCAAGGCGCGAAGGCGACCAAGCTGCTGTCCACATGTGCATAGCCCCCAGCCCCCCAAGGAAAACCTGTTAGCCAGCGTCCGCGCATGAGTTCGGCCAAAGTCCACACCGCAGCGAACAAGGCACTGGCCAAACCGGGCCGCTCGGCCACCAAGCCTCGCGCCAGACTGACCCAGACCGCCGAAGCAACGGCGTAATACAGCGCCAGCGCCGCCGCCAGCGCCAGCACGGCCAACGCGGCCAAAGGCGCGGGCAAGCCCCCCACCTGGTGCATGGACACATACAGCCACCAAAAACTCCCCGCCAACCAAGCCGTGGCAAAAACACCACCGAACCAAGCTGCGCGTTTGAGGGGATGGACCTCACGACTCCGAGTGAAAGGCGAGTGCGCAAAACGCGCCATCCGCGCCAAGCCCGCCGCCAAGAGGGTCAAACTCAGGACCTGAAGCCAGCCTAGGGCCTGACCATTGCTTGGCCAGGCGATGGATGCGGCCTGCGCGGCCCCCGCCAACGCAGGCCAGACGGTCTGCCAACCCAGCCCGTTTGACCGCAAGCCGCTCATGCAGAGGACCCGGGTGTTGCCGTGTTGTCCGCGCTGCCGGGTTGGTCGGTGCCCCCAGCAGGCAGGGGCGACACCTTGAACCAGCGCACCGCTCCGGCGCGGGTGTGCAAAACCACAAAGCGCAGACCCGCCAGCTCGAAGCTTTCGCCGCGGTGCGGCACATGGCCCATTTCATGGGCGATCAGTCCACCCAGGGTGTCGAAATCATGTTCATCCTCGGCCTGCCGCGCTTGCCTCAAATCGACGCCAAAAGCTTCGTCCACGCGCTCGATGGCGGTGTCACCGCTGACCCTGAAGGTGCGGTCGGGCAACCCAAAAATATCACCTGCATCCTCAGCGATGTCGAACTCGTCTTCGATCTCGCCCACAATTTGCTCCAACACATCCTCGATGGTGATCAGCCCAGCTGTGCGGCCGTACTCGTCGATCACGATGGCCAGATGGTTGCGGTTGTCGCGAAACTGCCGCAGCAGGTCGTTCAGGCCCTTGCTCTCGGGGACAAACACCGCCGGGCGCAGCAGCGCGCGGATGTTCAACTCGGGCGCACGTTGCAGTTTGAGCAGGTCTTTGGCCAGCAAGATGCCGATGATGTTGTCGCGCTCACCCTCGTAAACCGGAAAGCGCGAATGCCCTGTGTCGATCACCTGGTGCAGCAACTCGTCCACGGGGTCTTCGATGTTCAGCAGGTCCATGCGCGGGGCGGCCAGCATCACATCGCTTGCGGTCATGTCGGCCATGCGGATCACACCTTCGATCATCAAACGGCTCTCGGTGTTGATGATTTGGTTGTCCTCGGCCTCGGCCAAAGTCTCGATCAGCTCGTCGGCCGAATCGGGTCCAGGATGGATGAATTCCGCCAGTTTTTGCAGAAAACTTCGCTTGTCTTCGCGCTCGACGTGGCGCGCAGGGTAGGGGTCAGACACGGTCTAGGCGGGCAGGACATGCTGTAGTGAACGAAATGCAAGGATAGCGGATTTGGATGACAGGCCACCAACACCGGATCTGCGAACGGCCTGTGAACAGCCGACCCAGGCAACCCTCAAGGCCCGCGTGAGTTGTGCCGGGCATCGCGCAAGCCTTGTCGGATCTCTTGAACCGTGACCATCCACTGGCGGAATTGGTGGGCTTGCATTTTGAGCTGGTAGTCCAGCTCAGCCATTTGATCTTGCATCATGCCGCTGAACTGGCTGTCCAGGGTGGCTTGGGGCAAGAACAAAAACGCCTCACTTTCGCTGCCATCGCGCTGAACCGTGGCACCGGCGTGGCGCGCAATCTTGAGCATGGCCATGTTTTCGCTCAGCGCGTGGATGAACAACAGGCTCACCCCCTGGTTGCGGGCATGCATCACCGCATGGCCAAACAGCTTGGCCCGTAGGCCTTTGCCACGCTGATGGGGCGACACCGACACGCCAAACTCGGCGCAAGTGGCCCATTGCGGATCGACCGAATAGGCCAGATGCGCCATGGCCACCAACTCCAGGCGGCGATTGAATATGCCAAAAATTTCATCTCGCTCAAAGTTCAGGCCCTGCACATATCGGTCAATTTGCTCGTCGGTGCAAGCGTAGCCAAAGCGCAAGTAGCGGTCTTGTGCGGGCAACCCCTGCAAATGCCGCACGATGCGCAGCTTGTGGCGTGGGGAGAGTGAGCGAATCGGCACCCAGCGGGCATGCTTGCGGGCCCCCCCGGGCGGGGCCGACGGCCCCACATCGGCTGCACCAAACCATCGCTGCCAAAGCTGGCGCAACAGCAAAGTGAGTTGTTTGATTTTCATTTCAAAGGGGGGTTTCACATCAAAGCCTAGGGTTAACCCCATTTTGCACCCATTTACCCGGCCCCGAATCGATCAGGTTTTGTCGCCTTTGAGACCCCCAAGCCCGCGTCTCAGGACTTGCCCTGTGTTGGCACTGACAGCAGCTGGTGACAATGCTGCTCTACAGGAGAAAAGCGAATGGAACGTATCTGGCTTAAGAATTACCCGCCCGGTGTGCCCCACGACATCGACACCACCCAATACAAAAGCCTGACCGACTTGCTCGAACGGTCATTCCGCGAGCACGGCAACAGCCCGTTTTCGGTCTGCATGAACCGCTGGATGAGCTACAAACAGCTCGACGAGTTGTCCACCGCCATGGGGGCTTGGCTGCAAAACAAGGGCTTGGAGCCCGGCAGCCGGGTGGCCATCATGCTGCCCAATTTGCCCCAGTTTGCCGTGACCATGGCCGCCATTTTGCGGGCGGGCTACACCTGCGTGAACGTCAACCCCCTTTACACCGCGCGCGAGCTGGAACACCAACTCAAGGACTCTGGGGCCACGGCCATCGTGATTCTGGAAAACTTCGCAGCCACCTTGCAGGAAGTGATCGAGCGCACCGGTGTGCAGCATGTGGTGCTGGCGTCGATCGGCGATCTGCTGGGCCCCATCAACGGTCGGTGGTTGAGTTTTGCTGTGCGGCATCTGGCCAAAATGGTCCCCCCGTTCGAACTGCCCCTGAGCGGCGGGCGCACCGTCACCGCGTTCAACAAAGCCATCGCGCAAGGTCGCGGCCTGAGCCTGCGCCCCACAGCGCAGACCATGGACGACACCGCGTTTTTGCAATACACGGGCGGTACCACCGGCTTGTCCAAAGGCGCGGTGCTGACCCACCGCAACGTGGTGGCCGCCATCTTGCAAGCCGAAGGCTGGTTCACGCCAGCCCTGACGGACATCCCCGACTTGCGTCAAGTGAACAACGTGGCTGCGCTACCGCTGTACCACATCTTCGCGCTGACGCTGTGCCTGCTGGCCATGCGCCAAGGCTCGTTCATCACGCTGGTGCCCAACCCGCGCGACTTTGCCAAGTTCATCGAAGTCCTCAAACAACGCCCCTTCCATGTGCTGCCCGGGG
The DNA here is from genome assembly GCA_027486495.1 of Comamonadaceae bacterium. GTDB lineage: Bacteria > Pseudomonadota > Gammaproteobacteria > Burkholderiales > Burkholderiaceae_C > Limnohabitans_A. Next base: position 36,261 of record JAIXOZ010000087.1, read on the forward strand.
TGAACACGCTGTTCAACGCGCTGATGCAACACCCGATGTTCAAGACCATCGATTTTTCGTCGCTCAAACTGACCCAGGCGGGCGGCATGGCTGCGTCCGAAGGCACGGCACGGCACTGGCAATCGGCCACGGGCAGCGCCATGATCGAGGGCTGGGGTATGAGCGAGACCTGCGCGATTGGCACCAACAACCCCGTCACTCAAAAGACCTTCAGCGGCAACATCGGTCTGCCGCTGCCAGGCATCGACATCGCCGTCAAGAACGACGAGGGCCAAAGCCTGCCCCTGGGCAGCTCGGGCGAGATTTGCATTCGCGGCCCCAACGTCATGACCGGTTACTTCAACCAACCCGCAGAAAACGCCAAAACCTTCACCGCAGACGGCTTCATGCGCACGGGTGACATCGGCATCATGGACGAGCAAGGTTTCACCCGCATCGTCGACCGCAAAAAGGACATGATCATCGTCAGCGGCTTCAACGTCTTCCCCAGCGAGTTGGAGAATGTCATCTCGACTTGCCCCGGCGTGGTCGAATGCGCGGCCGTGGGCATCCCCGACGCCATGCAAGGTGAAACCATCAAGGTGTTTGTGGTGCGCAACGACCCGATGCTGACCGAAGAGGCCGTGTCGCGTTTTTGCCAAGACCAGCTCACTGGATACAAGCGCCCCAAATACATCGAGTTTCGCGACGAGCTGCCCAAATCCAACGTGGGCAAAATCCTGCGCCGCGAACTGCGCAGCGCCAAATGACCCTTCACAGCGCCCTGCCACCTGGCGTGCACGTTTTCGAGCGCGGCTGGTTGTCGGCCAACAACGTGCTGATGCTGGATTCGCACAGTGCCACCTTGGTCGACAGCGGCTACGTCACGCACCAGGCTCAAACCCTGGCCCTGGTGCAGCATGCCCTGCAAGGCCGCACACTGGACCAACTGGCCAACACCCACCTGCACAGCGACCACTGCGGCGGCAACCAGGCCCTGCAAGTGCATTACCCCGACCTCAAAACCTGGATTCCGCCGGGCCTGTCGCAAGCCGTGCAGCATTGGCGCGAAGACGAACTGAGCTACCAACCCACAGGCCAGAACTGCCCCCCCTTTGCCTTTACCGGCTTGCTCCAACCGGGCAGCACCCACCGCTGGGCCGACATGGACTGGCAGGTGCATGCCGCCCCCGGGCACGATCCGCACTCGGTGATCTTGTTTGCGCCCGAACACCGCCTGCTGATGTCAGCCGATGCGCTCTGGCAAAACGGCTTTGGCGTGGTGTTTCCCGAATTGGCGGGCATAGCCGCCTTTGACGAAGTGGCGCAAACCTTGGACCTGATCGAGCAACTTGACCCCGCCACCATCATCCCAGGACATGGTGCGGTCTTCACCGAAGTGGGCCCAGCGCTGGCCTTGGCCCGCAGCAAACTTGAAGGCTTTGCACAAAACCCCGAGCGGCACGCACGTTATGGCACCAAGGTGCTGCTCAAATTCAAATTGCTCGAATGGGGCCAAATCACGCGCGCCGATTTCAGCACTTGGGCCATGAAGGTCCCCTATATGCGCGAGTTGCACCAGCGCTTTGGCCAAGGCCACAGCCTGAGCACTTGGCTGGACATGATGTTGGCAGAATTGACGCGCAGTGGGGCCATGCAAGAACTGGACGGCGTGTTGCACGACGCATGAAACCCCAATGAAAAAGCCCCTCTGACTGAGGCCGGAGGGGCTTGAATCTGGAGCGGGAAACGAGGCTCGAACTCGCGACCTCAACCTTGGCAAGGTTGCGCTCTACCAACTGAGCTATTCCCGCAAACATCACTTTGGCGGAGTGGACGTCATTCTACTTTATTGTCCAGTGCTGTTCAATAGCAACCAATAAATCATGTTTACTCCATACAAATCAATGACTTATGAATTTCATTGATCTTTGTTTGTCCAGCCGAATCCTATAGCGTTTTGCTCATTAGTGTGTCTTAGAATGTATCTTGGATTTCAAGATACACGGACATCATGGGCAAACTCACAGCGCTTTCAATCAAGTCAATCAAGACGGTCGGCCTTCACGCTGA
>JAIXOZ010000101.1 GCA_027486495.1 Comamonadaceae bacterium
CGCAGCCAGGACATGTTCACCTGCACCGAGCGCACCGAAATGCTCACCGCCCGCGTCGAGCGTTTGGTGCGCCTGCGCGACAAGCCCCGTGCCGATCGCAAGCTGGCCATCGTGCTGTTCAACTTCCCACCCAACGCTGGCAGCGTGGGCACGGCCGCGTATTTGTCGGTGTTCCATTCGCTCTTCAACACCTTGCAGCGCCTGTCGCTGGAAGGCTACAAAGTCAATCTGCCCAGCAGCGTGGACGACCTGCGCAACCGCCTGCTGCAAGGCAATGCCAGCCAGTACGGCACGCAGGCCAATGTGCTGCACGCCATCGACACCGGCCACCATGTGCAAAACGAACGCTGGTTGAACGAGATCGAAGCGCAGTGGGGCCCTGCCCCCGGCAAGCACCTGACCAACGGCCAGTCGATCTTTGTGCTGGGCGCGGACTTTGGCCAGGTGGTGGTCACGGTGCAACCGGGCTTTGGCTACGAAGGCGACCCGATGCGCCTACTGTTTGAAACCGGCTGTGCCCCCACCCACGCCTTCAGCGCGTTTTACCGCTACCTGCGCGACGACTACGCGGCCGACGCGGTGCTGCACTTCGGCACACACGGCGCGCTCGAATTCATGCCCGGCAAACAAACTGGCCTGTCGGCCCAGTGCTGGCCCGACCGCCTGATCGGCGCGCTGCCCAATATTTACCTGTACGCCGCCAACAACCCGTCCGAAGGTGCGCTGGCCAAGCGCCGTGGCGCAGCCACGCTGGTGAGTTACCTCACGCCCTCACTCACCCATTCAGGCCTCTACAAAGAGTTGGTCAGCCTGCAGCAGTCCATCGAGCGCTGGCAGCAAATGGGCCCCGATCAAGCCCAAGACCGCGAAAGCCTCACGAGCCTGATCCGCGAGCAAGCCCAAAGCATCGACCTGGCCGTGCCCACACAAGGTGATGCCACCGCCTGGATCGAGCAGCTGCAAAACCAGTTGCTCGAACTCGAATACGCCCTCATCCCCGAAGGCCTGCACGTCATGGGCCAAGCCCCCACCCGCGAGCAGCGCCTGGGCACCCTCAAAGTCATGGCCGATGCCATGGGTTTGAACGCTGCGCAAAACGCCGCCCTCATGGAAGCCTTGGTCGACGGTGCCAGCGAATCGCAGCTGAGCGCACAGTTCACCACCGATCTGCCCGCTGGCGACAAAGCCCAAGCCGAGACACTGCGCCAACTGGTGCGCAGCAACCGCCTGCTGGGTGAAGACCACGAAATGCAAGGCCTGATGCGCGCCCTCGATGGCCGCTACCTGCAGCCCGCCCCCGGCGGCGACCTGATCCGCAACGCCAACGTGCTGCCCACAGGCCGCAACCTGCACGGCCTGGACCCCTTCCGCATGCCGTCTGCCTTTGCGGTGCGCGACGGCCAGCGCCAGGCCGAAAAACTGCTGGCCCGCTACCAACAAGACCACCAAGCCCTGCCCGAGACCGTGGCCATGGTGCTCTGGGGCACCGACAACCTCAAGACCGAAGGCAGCCCGATGGCGCAAGCCCTGGCCTTGATGGGCGCCGCGCCGCGTTTTGACAGCTACGGCCGCTTGGCAGGGGCCCAGCTGATCCCTCTGGCCGAACTCGGCCGTCCCCGCATCGACGTGGTCATCACCCTCTCGGGCATCTTCCGCGACCTGCTGCCCATGCAAATTCGCCTGCTGGCCGAAGCATCATTTTTGGCCGCCAGTGCCGACGAACCCGCTGACCAGAACTTCATCCGCCAACATGCCTTGGCCTTCATGGCCGAGCACCCGGGCAGCGACCTCGAATGCGCTTCGCTGCGGGTGTTTGGCAACACCGAAGGCGCGTACGGCGCGAATGTGAACCACCTGATCGACAGCAGCTGCTGGGACAACGAAAACGAGCTGGGCGACGCCTTCACCCAGCGCAAAGGCTTTGCCTACGGCCGCGAAGGCCGCCCGGTGCGCAACACCGCGGTGCTGCAAAGCGCGCTGGCCAGTGTTTCACTCACCTACCAAAACCTCGACTCGGTCGAGTTGGGCGTGACGAGCATCGACACCTACTTCGACACCCTGGGTGGCATCAGCCGCGCCGTGCTGCAAGCCAAGCACCAACGCGACGGCAACGCGGCCGAAGCCCCACCGGTGTTCATTGGCGACCAAACACAAGGCGACGGCGTAGTCCGCAGCCTGACCGAGCAAGTGGCCCTGGAAACCCGCAGCCGCATGCTCAACCCCAAGTGGCACGAAAGCATGTTGCAGCACGGCTACGAAGGCGTACGCCAGATCGAAGCGCACCTCACCAACACCATGGGCTGGTCGGCCACCACGGGGCAAGTGCAGCCCTGGGTGTACCAACAACTGGCCCAGACCTTTGTGTTGGACCCCGCCATGCGTGAGCGCATGGCCCAGCTCAACCCCACCGCATCGGCCAAAGTGGCCAACCGCCTGCTGGAGGCCACACGCCGCCAGTACTGGCAACCCGACGCCGAGACCATGTCAGCTTTGCTGCGGGCCGGTGAAGAACTTGAAGACCGCCTTGAAGGCATACAAGAAGGACTCCCAGCATGATCGAAACCACCAGCATCCCTGTGAACAGCATCCAGCGGGTTCGCGGCGCAGACGGCGAAGGCAGCGTGCAGTTCCAGATGGACCCCACCGTCAAGATCGGCACCGCCAAGGTGTTCGCGGTCTACGGCAAAGGCGGCATTGGCAAGAGCACAACGTCCTCGAACCTGTCGGTCGCCTTCAGCAAACTGGGCAAGCGCGTGTTGCAAATCGGCTGCGATCCCAAGCACGACTCGACCTTCACCCTGACCAAAAAGCTCATGCCCACCGTGATCGACGCGCTCGAGACGGTGGACTTTCATGCCGAAGAGCTGCGCCTCGATGACTTCGTCTTCAAAGGCTACAACGGCGTGATGTGCGTGGAAGCCGGCGGCCCACCCGCAGGCACCGGCTGCGGCGGCTATGTGGTTGGCCAGACCGTCAAACTGCTCAAAGAGCACCACCTGCTCGAAGACACCGACGTGGTGATTTTTGACGTGCTGGGCGACGTGGTGTGTGGCGGTTTTGCAGCCCCCTTGCAACACGCCGACCGCGCCCTGATCGTGACGGCCAACGACTTCGACTCGATCTTCGCGATGAACCGCATCGTGCAAGCCATCGGCGCCAAGGCCAAAAACTACAACGTGCGTTTGGGCGGCGTGATCGCCAACCGCAGCGACGCGACCGACCAGATCGACAAATACAACGCGGTCACCGGCCTCAAAACCATGGCGCACTTCCCCATGCTCGACGAAATCCGCAAGAGCCGTTTGCAAAAGTGCACCCTGTTTGAGTTGGAGCCCACGCCTGCTGTCAAAGCCGTGCAAGACGAGTACATGCGCCTGGCCGCTGCGCTGTGGCTGGGGGCCGATCCGCTGCCCTCCATCCCGATGAAAGACCGCGACATTTTTGACCTGCTGGGTTTTGACTGATCCGCACGGCCAAAAACGCACCGAAAGCCCCACATGAACAGCACCACCGCCTACGAACAACGCCGCAGCCAGATCGAGCACTACTTTGACCGCACGGCGGCCGATGCCTGGGCCCGTCTGACCTCGAACGAGCCGGTGGGCCGCATCCGCGCCACCGTGCGCGCCGGACGCGACACCATGCGCGAGACACTGCTGTCGTGGCTGCCGCAAGACCTGCGCGGCAAGCGCGTGTTGGACGCAGGTTGCGGCACCGGCGCCCTGGCCCTGCAGGCGGCTCTGCGCGGGGCCGAGGTGGTGGCGATTGATTTGTCGCCCACCTTGGTCAAGCTGGCCGCCGAGCGCATGGCCGCCGAACACCCCAAGATGCCGGGCTCGGTGGAATTTTTGTCAGGCGACATGCTCAGCCCCGATTTGGGCCATTTCGACCATGTGGTCTGCATGGATTCACTCATCCACTACGACAGCGACCAGATCGCCGAAGCTTTGGCCGGTTTGGCGCAGCGCACACGCGGCTCTATGGTTTTTACCTTCGCGCCGCGCACGCCCTTGCTGGCCTTGATGCACAGCGCGGGCCGCCTGTTTCCGCGCAGCGACCGTTCGCCCTCGCTCTCGCCCGTGGCGCACGCTGACTTGCTGCAACGCATGCAAAACCACCATGATCTGCAAGGCTGGCAAGGCGCACGCATGCAGCGTGTGGCCAGCGGTTTTTACACCTCGCAAGCTTGGGAGTGGACCCGCGCATGAAACTGCACATCCCGGTCCCCCGGTGGCTGACGGCCTACGGCACGCGCTTCATGCCGTTTGCCGACGCGGCCTCGCCCGAGCTGCCGATGGCGCGCCTGTTGCGCCTGTCGCTGTTCCAGGTGGTGATCGGCATGGTGACCGCTTTGTTGGTGGGCACGCTCAACCGGGTGATGATTGTCGAGCTGCAGGTGCCCGCCTGGTGGGTGGCGTTGGCCGTCGCTATCCCCATGGTGTTTGCGCCCCTGCGCACTTTGATCGGCTACCGCAGCGACACACACCCCTCGGCGCTGGGACTGCGCCGCATTCCTTACATGTGGACCGGCACCTTGCTGCTGTTTGGCGGCCTGTCCATCATGCCTTTTGCCTTGTTGCTCTTGTCAGAGCCCGATGCCGCGAACCTGTGGGTGGGCCAGCTGGGCGCGTGCTTGGCCTTTGTGCTGGTGGGTACCGGCATCCAAGTGACGCAAACCGCCGGCATGGCCCTGGCACACGACCTGGCCACCGACGACAAACGCCCTCGCGTGGTGGCCTTGCTCTACAGCATGTTGCTGGTGGGCATGATCTTCAGCAGCGCGGTGTTTGGCCTGGTGCTGAGTGACTTCAGCCCGCAAAAACTCATCCAGCTGGTGCAAGGCTGCGCGGTGATGGTGGCCGTGATGAACCTGGCTTCGCTGTGGAAACAAGAGGCCCGAAGCGCCAAGCGCGGACGCCGCGAGGCCGGTGGCTTTGCCCACAGCTGGCGCGAACTCATGGCCGAGCCCCAGATGCGCCGCTTTTTGTGGACCTTGGGCCTGGGCACCTTTGCCTTCAACATGCAAGACATCGTGCTGGAGCCCTACGCGGCAGAAATCCTGAAGCTCGATGTGGGTTCCACCAGCGCCCTCACGGCCCTGAGTGCTGGTGGCGCTTTGCTGGCTTTCTTGCTGTCGGCCCGCTGGCTGTCGGGTGGCATGCACGCCTGCCGCTTGGCCAGCCTGGGTGTGTTGCTGGGCTTGCCCGCATTTGCGATGGTGATTTTTTCGGGCCCGCTCGAAGCGGCCTGGATGTTCCGCATCGGCGTGGGCCTGATCGGTTTCAGCGGTGGTTTGTTTTCGGTGGGCATGCTGGTCACGGCCATGGGCATGGCGCAAGACGGTAGCCCGCTGGGCAAGCTCGGCGGCTTGGTCATCGGCACCTGGGGCGCGGTGCAAGCCACCAGCGCGGGCGCGGCCATGGCACTGGGTGGGGCTTTGCGCGACGGCGTGTCGGTGCTGGCCATGTCGGGCGCTTTGGGCGAGGTGCTGGTCACCCCCATCACCGCCTACAGCTTCGTCTACCACCTGGAAATGTATTTGTTGTTTGTCGTTCTGGTGGCCTTGGGTCCGATGTTGCGCGCCAGCCGTTTGGCTGCGCGGGCACCGACCCAGAAAACCAGCACCCCCCAACCCTTTGGCCTGGCGCAACTGCCCGGTTGATGCACCGATTTTTTGAAGGAGAACAGCCATGGAAACAGGCGCAATCACACAGTACATCGATGTGGCCCAAATCGTGTTGTACATGTTCTGGGCATTTTTTGCCGGGCTGATTTATTACCTCTTGCGTGAAAACCACCGCGAGGGCTACCCGATGGATTCGGGCCGCGAAAACGGCCCCAACATCGAAGGCTGGCCACCCGTGCCCGAGCCCAAGGCTTTCAAGACCCAAGACGGCCACACCTATTTGTCACCCGACCTGGCCCGCCCTGACGGCACTTACAGCGGCCAGCCCACACACGGCTGGAACGGCGCACCCTTGGAGCCCGTGGGCGACCCCTTGCTCGCAGGCGTGGGCCCGGGTGCCTGGGCCATGCGTGCCGACATTCCCGACGCAGACCCACACGGTCACCCCAAAATTGTGCCGCTGCGCGTGGCCACCGACCACTCAGTGGCCAAACAAGATGTGGACCCCCGCGGCCTGCCTGTTTGGGGCGCAGACAAAGAAATCGCTGGCACCGTGGTCGAGCTCTGGGTGGACCGCATGGAGATGATGTTCCGCTTCGCCGAAGTGCAACTGGCAGGCTCCGACAAGCGCGTCTTGCTGCCCATGACTTTTGCGCGCATCAAGAAAGACGGCACCCATGTGCAGGCCATCCTGGCGCACCAGTTTGCCAACGTGCCACAAACCAAGTCGAACGAACAGATCACCCTGCTCGAAGAAGAAAAGATCACGGCCTACTACGGTGCAGGCACCTTGTACGCGACGCCCGAGCGTCAGGAACCCATCATATGAAAGCCACCCACGAACACGAGTGGGAAGCCGCCCCGGGCCTGCCCAGCGCCCTGCCCAAGGGCGAGCGTGTGGTCTGGCAGGGCGCGCCAGAATGGAAACGTCTGGCCATCCACGCGTTTCATGTGCGCAAAGTCGCGTTGTACTTCGCGCTGATGCTGGCGGTGCAAGCCATCAACCTGACCGCCCCTGAAAGCGGCACTGGCTGGATGCCCCTGACCGAAGTCGACTGGAAACCCTTGGTCGTGGCCGCGAGCCTCTACGCTCTGGCCTTGGCTTTGCTCTTGGGCTCGGCCTGGATGTCGGCACGCAGCACGCTCTACACCCTCACCAACAAACGTGTGGTCATGCGCATCGGCATCGTGCTCACGCTGACCTTCAACCTGCCCTTCAAACGCATCGCAGGCGCTTCTTTGAAGACACAAGGCGCAGGCACGGGCGACATTGCATTGGCTTTGCACCACGAAGACCGGATCGGCTGGTTCCACCTGTGGCCACACCAGCGCGCCTGGCACATCACGCAACCGCAGCCCACTTTGCGCTGCGTGCCAGACAGCCAACAAGTCGGCGAGCTGCTGCTGGACCTGTGGCGTGCCCAACGGTCGGGACAAAACTTGCAGCTGAGCGATGCAGCGGTCCCAAGCCACGCCTCGGCACCTCACCAAGGCATGCTGGCATGAACACCCTGCCCAAGCACGACTGGCAACCCAGCCGCCCAGTCCCTCAGACCCAGGGCCTGAACCGGCCCATGGCCTGGATCGGCGTGATGCTTCTGGCCATGCTGGTGGCCGTGGGCCTGGCCCGCTGGTCGGGCCTGGACCCGCGCACGCCCGACGCCGCCGTGCAGTGGCAGCGTGACCTGCAATTCACCGACCTGCCCAGCGGCAACATCGCCGTGCTGGACCACCGCACCGGCCAAAAAGTGGCCGAATTTTCTGGCGAGCAAGGTTTTTTGCGCAGCACCTTGCGGGCACTGGCCCGTGAACGCCAGCGCGAAAGTCTGGGCAAAGAAGCCCCCTTTTTATTGATCGGCCGCGCCGACGGCCGCCTGACCCTGCAAGACCCCAGCACCGGCCAGCGCATTGACCTGGAGTCGTTTGGCCCCAGCAACGCGGCCGTGTTTGCCAGTTTGCGCTTGGCAGGGCAAGACACCCCGCACCGCTGATCCAGATTGAACCCGCACCGGAGAACCCCATGACCGCCACCGCTGTCCACACCATCGAAACCGCTGAAGACGCCAACAAAAAGGCCGTGCACGACGACATGATCAGCCCGCGCTTTTACACCACCGACTTTGCAGCCATGGACCGCATCAACATCGAGCCGGTGCGCGCCGAGTGGGACAAGATGATGGCCGAGTACGAAGGCGACAACAACCACGACCATTTCCAGCGCGACGAAGCCTTTGCTGGCGAAGTGGCCTCGGGCATGGCCAGCCTCTCGCCCGAGATGCGCCAGGAATTCATGGACTTTTTGGTGAGCTCATTGACATCGGAGTTTTCCGGTTGTGTGCTGTACAACGAAATCCGCAAGAACGTCACCAACCCCGACATCAAGCAGCTGATGACCTACCTCGCACGCGACGAATCGCGCCATGCGGGCTTCATCAACCTCTCGCTGCGCGACTTCAATCTGGGTATTGACCTGGGCAACTTGAAGCGCACCAAGAAATACACCTTCTTCAAGCCCAAATACATTTACTACGCGACCTACTTGTCCGAAAAAATCGGCTACGCGCGCTACATCACCATCTTCCGCCAGCTCGAAAAGCACCCCGAAAAACGCTTTCACCCCATTTTTCGCTGGTTCGAGTTGTGGTGCAACGACGAGTTCCGCCACGGCGAATCGTTCGCCCTGATCATGCGTGCCAACCCCAAGCTGCTGAGCGGCGGCAACAAGCTGTGGATCCGCTTTTTCTTGTTGGCCGTGTACGCCACCATGTACGTGCGTGACCACACCCGCCCCATGCTGCACGAGGCCATGGGGCTCGACTCCAGCGAATACGATTACCAGGTGTTCCGCATCACCACCGAGATCACCAAGCAGGTGTTCCCGCTGGCGCTGGACACCGACCACCCCGACTTCCGCAGGGGCCTGGAGCGCTTGTTTGCGATTTCCCAATCCATGGAAAAAGCCAAAGCGCGTGGTGGCCTGGTGGGCAAGCTGCAGCAAGGCGTGTGCGCCGTCAAAGCGGCGGCCACCTTTGCCCGCCTGTACTTCATGCCCGTGATTGAGCAAGACCTGTCGCCCCAGGTCCGCATGGAACCGGCATGGTGACTGAAGTCGTTTGGGCTTGCGTTTTCACGGCCCTGTGCTGGTGGCTGGGCACGGGTGTGATTTTGTGGCTCGACCGGCTGCCTGCGCGCAGCTTCCGTTTCAGCCTGGCGGGTTGGACGGTGCTTTTGGCTTTGAGTTTTTGGGGCGTGGCCCACAGCATGCAAGAGGTCAGCGTGTTCAACGCTTACCTGGCCTTTGGCAGCGTGATCGTGATGTGGGGCTGGCACGAGCTGGCTTTCCTCACGGGTTGGATCACCGGCCCGCGCAAAACGCCGCTGGATGCGGGCGTCACGGGTTGGCCGCGCTTTGTGCAGTCGGTGCAGGTCATGCTGTACCACGAGCTGGCCCTGCTGGCGAATTTTGCTGTGCTGTGGTGGATGCAAGAGGGGCAAGCCAGCCATGTGGCCATTTGCACCTATGCGCTGCTGTGGTGCATGCGCTTGTCGGCCAAACTGAATTTGTTTTTTGGTGTGCCACAAAACGGCGCGCAATACCTGCCCGAACACCTGAAGTACTTGGCCAGTTATTTCCGCACCACCACCGGCATGTCGCTGTGGTTCGTGGTCTCGATGGGTGTGGCCATGGGCACCTGGTTTTGGCTGGTGTGGCTGGCGCAACAAGGCGCTGTGGCCATCACCACCGGTTGGGTCATGCTCGCCACCTTGCTCGGGCTGGCCATCGTTGAACACGTCATCATGATTTTTCCTTGGCCACTGGAGCGGCTGTGGGGTTGGGCCATGGGCCAGACCACCAAACCGGCTTTGACCACACCCCCTTGAAGGCCCCCATGAACACCCTGACCCTCACCCCCGCCCTGCGCGCCGATGGCTTTGACACACCCAGCATCCCACCGCGCCCCAGTGCCGGTGAGGTGAACCGCACACCACCGCGCCCGGTGGCCGTGGTCATTGGCAGCGGCTTTGGCGGGTTGGCTGCAGCCATCCGCCTGAGCGTCAAAGGTTACGAAGTCAAGGTCTTCGAAAAACTCGACGCCCCAGGTGGCCGCGCCTATGTGCACCACCAGGACGGCTTCACCTTCGATGCGGGCCCCACCATCATCACCGCGCCCTTTTTGCTCGAAGAGCTGTGGGCACTGTGTGGCAAAAGTTTTTCAGACGATGTGAAGCTGGTGGCCATGGACCCGTTTTACCGCGTGCGTTTTGCCGACGGCACTTGGTTCGATTACAACGGCGACGCCGAACACATGCGCGCCGAAGTGGCGCGCTTTGAGCCCTCAGACTTGGCGGGGTACGAACGCTTTTTGGAAGAGGCCGAGCGCTGCAAGACTTTGGGGTTTGAAGGCATGGGCGACATGGCTTTTGACAAAGTCAGCGACCTGATGGCCGCCATCCCCGACTTCTTGCGCATGGGCGCCTGGCGCAGCCTGTACAGCCTGGTGGCCAAACACATGCGCAACGACAAACTGCGCATCGTGATGAGCTTTCACCCGCTGCTGATCGGCGGCAACCCCTTTGCGGTGACCTGCGCTTATGCGCTCATCAATTCGCTGGAACGGACCTGGGGCGTGCACTCGGCCATGGGCGGCACCGGCGCCATCGTCAAGGGCCTGGTCGGCTTATTGGAAGAGCGCGGCGTGCCGCTGCGATGCAACGCACCCGTGACACAAATCCGCATTGAAAACGGACGCGCCTGCGGCGTGGAACTGCAAAACGGCGAGTTCGTGCCCGCCGACATCGTGGTGAGCAATGGCGACACCGCCTGGACTTACAAAAACCTGGTGGCCCCCGAGCACCGCCGCGTCTGGACCGACCGCAAGATCGCCAACGGCAAATACTCCATGGGCCTGTTTGTCTGGTACTTCGGCACCTCCAAGCAGTACAAAGACGTGCCGCACCACATGATGGTGCTGGGCCCGCGCTACAAAGGCCTGCTGCAAGACATCTTCCAAAAGCACAAACTGGCCGAGGACTTCAGCCTGTATTTGCACCGCCCCACCGCCACCGACCCCTCGTTGGCCCCCGAAGGCTGCGACACCTTTTACGTACTCTCGCCCGTGCCGCACCTGGACAGCGGCACCGACTGGCCTGCATTCGCAGAGACCTACCGCGCCGCCATTGCCGAGAGTTTGGAAGCCAGCGTGCTGCCGGGCTTGCGCGAGCACATCATGACCAGCAAGGTCACTACGCCGCAAGATTTTCACGACAACTTGTGGTCTTACAAAGGCGCGGGGTTTGGCTTGGAGCCACTGCTGCTGCAAAGCGCCTGGTTTCGCCCGCACAACCGCAGCGAAGACATACCGGGCCTGTTTGTCGTAGGGGCCAGCACGCACCCGGGCGCGGGTGTACCCGGCGTGTTGATGTCTGCCAAAGCCCTTGAAACGGTGGTCCCCCATGTCAACGTCTGATCGCATCTCCAACGCCGGGAACTTGCCCGAACTCGACTTCGACTCACAAGACCTGCAGGCCTGCGTGGCCATGATGCAGGGCGGCTCCAAAACCTTTTTTGCGGCCAGCCGCTTGCTGCCACCCCGCGTGCGCACCGCCGCCATCGCGCTCTACGCTTTTTGCCGTGTGGCCGACGACCTGGTGGACGAAGCGGCGGCAGGCGACACCCCGCTCGATGTGCTGCAAGAGCGCTTGGACGCCATCTATGCGGGCACCCCACACGACCACGTCGAAGACCACGCCCTCAGCCTGGTGGTGCAGCAGTACAAACTGCCGCGCCATTTGCTCGACGCGCTGATCGAAGGCTTTGCCTGGGACGCGGGGGGCCGCACTTACGACAGCATCGAAGACGTGCACGCTTATGGCGCCCGAGTGGCGGGCAGTGTGGGCGCGATGATGAGCTGGATCATGGGGCCGCAAAGCATGGACACCTTGGCCCGCGCCTGCGAGCTGGGCGTGGCCATGCAGCTGACCAACATTGCACGCGATGTGGGGCACGACGCCAGCATTGGCCGGCTGTATTTGCCGCGCCGCTGGCTGATCGAAGCCGGTGTGCAACCCGAAGCCTGGATGGTTGAGCCCACCTTCACGCCCGCCATCGCACAGGTGGTGGCGCGTTTGCTCGACGAAGCCGATCGCTTGTACAAACAAGCGCACTCTGGCATTGCCGCCCTGCCGCCCGACTGCCGCGCCGCCATTTGCGCGGCCAGCATGATTTACGCCGAAATCGGCCACCAGCTGCGCCGCGACGGGCTGGACTCGGTGAACAAACGCACCGTGGTCAGCACCACGCGCAAGCTCATGCTGCTGGCCAGCGCCTGGACCCAGGTGCACTGGATCCGCGTGAGCGACCACACCCCAGCGCCACTGGCGGCCATTGTGGGCCTGGTGCAAGGCTGCCAAGCTGCGACGCAGCAAACCGGCAACAAAGCCTACTTTCCCAACCGCGCCATGCCCCAACGCGTGGCCTGGATGCTCAATCTGTTTGAGCGCCGAGAAAACGAACGCCTGGACCGCAACGCGATCCGCTCGTCATGAGGGTCCCCAGCCACAGTGTCAATGTGCGTCTGCTGTATGTGAGCCGCGCCGTCGGCCCACAAACCACCACCATGACCACCACCATCCTGGCGCAGGCGCACGCCAACAACCCTGCGCAAGGCATCACGGGCGTGTTGTGCCAGGGCCAGGGCTTTTTCTTTCAAGTGATCGAGGGCGAGCGCAGCCGCGTCAATGCGCTGTACCGGCGCATCAGCGCCGACAAGCGCCACCAAGATGTGGAGATCCTGCACTACGAAGAAATCCACGAACGCCGCTTTGGCCAATGGTCGATGGCCCTCGTGCACCTGTCGGTGGACGACCCCATGGTCAGGCTGCAGCACCCCGACTTTGACCCCTATTCGGCCACTGGCGCGCAGGTCATGCAGCAGGTGATGGATTTGCTGGAGACAGGTCAACCGATTCAGCTGCCTTCGGCTTGACCTGTTCGAAATCACCGGACGTAAGCGGCAACCGTCAACTCACCGACCTTGTTGTCTGTTCGCCCAAGCGATCGCCCCGCTGCTAAACCCGGCACAATCTCCCTCTTTTGATCATTTCGCGCTCTGAGGCGCGCATCGCATGGGTGTGCAAACAAGTGTTGGATGGGCTTGGCCTGTTTTTGCCCAAGGCCTGTTTTTGAGCCTAGGCCTGATCGTGGCCATTGGGGCGCAAAACGCCTTTGTCCTGCGCCAGGGCTTGCGCAGGGAGCATGTGGGCAGCGTGGTGGCCTTTTGCGCGGTGGCCGATGCGGTGCTGATCACGGCGGGCGTGTTCGGCATGGCGCAAGCGCTGGGTGACAGGCCCATGTTGGCGCGTGGACTGGCTTTGGGCGGTGCAGTGTTTTTGGCCGTGTATGGCTGGCGGGCGCTGCAACGGGCGCGGAACATCAGTGCGCTGGATGTGACCGCGTCAGGCCAAACTCTGAGCCGAGGCGCGGCGCTGACGCAAGCGGCGGCATTCACCTTGCTCAACCCGCATGTGTACCTGGACACAGTGCTGCTGGTGGGCAGCATCGGCGCGCAGCAGCCTGCCCCTTTGCAGGCTTGGTTTGCGGCAGGGGCCAGTGCGGCCAGCCTGTTGTGGTTCGGCGCCTTGGGCTTTGGGGCCCGTTGGCTGGCGCCCTGGTTTGCCCGCCCCCG
>JAIXOZ010000075.1 GCA_027486495.1 Comamonadaceae bacterium
GTTTGCACGCGGTGCTGTGCGCAGCCGGTTACAACATTCGGTGGCTGCTGCGCATGATCGCGAAAAAGGGCATCAGCCTTTTTTTGCGCCTGCTTTTGTCCACCGGTTTGGTGGAGTTGTGCAACCGATGGCGGCAGTTTTTTATGGGTCCCTCGGTCAAGTCCGGATCAATGAACTTGGTCCTGGTCTGAAAGTGAATTTTTCAGGGACGACTAATTAAAATTGTATTAATAAAAAATTTACTTTCAAAATAATATTTTAAATTACATTTGTGAAAATTTATTAAGACTATATGTTATGCAATGCAGAACCTATCAAACTTCATCAAAATCGTCTACTTGCTCATTACTAAACTTAAAAACTTACCCTCTATACCCTACTACAGTCGTTGGATAAATGACATTGTTGGGTCACTCACTTAAAGCTCAGTGACTAGGTGGTGATTGCCTAATCGGTTTCTTAGATACCTATGTTTAAAAAATCTCAATCAAAAAAATTGGTAGTTTCGTGAAACAAATTCTTCAAAACCTCAAGAACGGCGCGACAGAAGTCGCCGAAATTCCATGTCCGCGTGTGACTCGCGGTCAATTGTTGATTCGCTCGACACGCTCGCTGATTTCCGCAGGTACCGAGCGAATGATGTTGGATTTCGGGAAGGCTAATCCGATAGCGAAGGCCCGTCAGCAGCCGGACAAGGTCCGCATGGTGTTGGACAAGGTCAAGACAGATGGCTTAATGCCCACGCTGGATGCTGTGCGCAACAAGTTAGAGCAGCCTCTGCCTCTGGGTTATTGCAACGTGGGCGAGGTTCTTGAATTGGGCAATGGCGTGGAGGGCTTTGCCGTCGGTGACCGTGTTGCTTCTAACGGAAAACATGCCGAGGTCGTGAGTGTGCCGGTGAATCTGTGTGCGCGAATTCCGGATGCGGTAAGCGATGAGGCTGCGGCGTTCACAGTAATCGGGGCGATTGCCTTGCAAGGCATTCGCTTGGTGCAACCGACCCTGGGTGAGGCGGTTGTGGTGACTGGCCTGGGTTTGATCGGCCAGTTTGCCGTGCAGTTGTTGCGGGCCAATGGCTGCAGGGTGCTAGGTATCGATTTCGACCCGGTCAAGCTGGCGTTGGCCAAATCATTCGGTGCGGAGGTGGTGAACTTGGGGGCCGGAGAAGACCCCGTGCAGGCAGCGGAGCGCTTCTCCCGCGGACGTGGTGTGGACGCAGTGTTGGTGACAGCTGCGACTCAGAGCAGTGAGCCAATGCATCAGGCTGCACTGATGAGTCGCAAGCGTGGGCGTATTGTGCTGGTGGGGGTCACAGGGCTGGAGTTATCGCGTGATGATTTCTTCAAGAAAGAGTTGACCTTTCAGGTCTCTGCTTCTTATGGACCCGGACGTTATGACCCAAATTACGAGGAAAAGGGACAAGACTACCCGGTGGGCTTTGTGCGCTGGACCGAACAGCGCAACTTTGAGGCAGTTTTGGACATGATGGCGGATGGCCGGGTGAACGTGCAGCCGTTGATCTCGCACCGTTTCCACCTGGAACAGACCGAAGCTGCTTATGCGGTGGTGGGGGGCAGCGAGCCTTCGATGGGTATTTTGTTGGAGTACCCCACGCGTGTGCTAAAGCCTGATGTGGTGATGCGTCAATCGACTGTTCGCTTGAATGCGGAACAGTCATTTAGAGCTAAGGGCCAAGCGCCGTCTGTGGCCTTTGTCGGTTCCGGTAACTACGCGACCGGCGTTTTGATTCCCGCTTTTAAGGCGGCGGGTGCGCATATGGCTTCGGTGGCTTCGAGTGCCGGGGTCAGCGGCATGCATGCTGGTAAGAAGTTTGGGTTTGATGAAACCACAACGGATACGGACAAGCTGTTTTCCGACCCCAATGTCGATGCCCTGGTGATTACCACCCAACACAACAGCCATGCGCGCTTTGTATTGCAGGCTTTGGAGGCAAGTAAACATCTGTTTGTGGAAAAGCCGCTTTGCTTGACCTTGGCCGAGTTGGATGAAATCGAAGCCGCCCACGCCCGCCTGGAAGAGCAGGGCAAGGCGCCGTTGGTGATGGTGGGCTTTAACCGTCGCTTTGCACCGCAAATCCTGAAGATGAAGTCTTTGCTTACCAGTGTGAGTGGTCCGAAGTCGTTTGTGATGACGGTGAACGCGGGCGCAATTCCAGCGGATCATTGGACGCAAGACTTGGAGATTGGTGGTGGCCGGATCATTGGTGAAGGCTGCCATTTCATCGATCTGCTGCGCTTTCTGGCGGGGTGCCCCATCGTTGCGCATTCCCGGATGGCCATGGATTCCGCCACCGGCGATACAGTAAGCCTGCAACTTGGCTTTGCCGATGGCTCCATCGGCACGGTGCATTACTTCGCCAATGGCTGTAAGGCTTTTCCGAAAGAACGTCTGGAAGTGTTCGCTTCCGGTCGGGTGTTGCAGATGGATAACTTCCGGAAACTTACCGGCTTTGCCTGGCCTGGTTTCAAGAAAATGAATCTTTGGAGCCAGGACAAGGGGCAGAAACCTTGCGCAGCAGCGTTTGTGAAAGCGATCACTGATGGCGGTGCCTCACCCATTCCGTTTTCGGAAATTGTCGAGACGACTAGGGTATCGATTTTGTTGGCGAAGTAGTATTGACTCAGAACTGCGTGATCAAATCTTAAGCCATTGAACCGGCTGCAATATGAAGATTGCACTTTATTTTTACACCCTGCGTCACCTTCGCCCGGTACAGATTACTGGCCGACTCTGGCACCGGCTGAACCCTGCCAAGCCGGATTTGAGGGCGGCACTTTCGTTGAATTTGGCTACAGGAGAGTGGGCCATTCCGGCCGATCGCCATGCGTGCATGCTGGAGGCAGATGCCTTTCGTTTCTTGAATACGGTTGGCCGGGTGCGTGATTCTTCGGCGTGGAACGATCCGGCACAGGAAAAACTTTGGCTATACAACCTGCATTACTTTGACGTTCTGAATGCTGTGGGGGCAGCTGATCGAACTGCCTGGCACCGTGGTTTGGTGGCGCGCTGGGTGGCGGAGAACCCGCCAGCCATCGGCAACGGTTGGGAGCCGTACCCGACTTCGCTTCGCATTGTGAATTGGGTCAAGTGGTCGCTGGCCGGAAATGCGTTGGACCCGGCCTGGGTGCATAGCCTGTCGGTACAGGCGCGCTGGTTACAAAAACATATTGAGTGGCATTTGCTGGGTAACCACCTGTTTGTAAACGCCAAGGCCCTTGTATTTTCGGGCCTTTTTTTTGCGGGTGATGAAGCAGATGCGTGGTTGGCGCAGGGCTTGAATATTCTCGGCCGTGAGGTGCCGGAACAGGTGCTGCCGGATGGTGCGCATTTCGAGCTGAGTCCTATGTACCACGCGATCATTCTGGAAGATTTGCTCGATCTGGTGAACGCGGCAGGTGTTTGGCCGGGGCGGGTGCCGGATGCGATGGTCGCGCAGTGGAGGGAAGTGGCGGAGCGCATGTTGCGTTGGCTTGAAGGGTTGATTCATCCGGATGGCGAAATTGCCTTTTTCAACGATGCGGCGCTGGGTATTGCACCGGAGTTCGGGGTGCTTTCTGCATATGCAAAACGGCTGGGAATGGCACAGGGTTTGCGACAGCGTTGTGCGCTTGATGATGCAATTGCTGTTGACTCTTTACCCCACGTTTGTGCTAGCGAAGCGCAGAAACCGATTGTTTCACTGCAACACTTTAGAGAATCAGGCTATGTTCGTTTGGAGTGCCGCCAAGCGGTGGCACTGCTTGACGTAGCATGTGTTGGGCCGGACTACTTGCCAGGGCATGCACATGCCGACACCTTGTCTTTTGAGCTGTCTGTTCATGGGCAGCGTGTGGTGGTGAATGGCGGTACAGCTCGTTATGGACTGGGGCCAGAGCGCGTGCGTGAACGGGGTACCGCTGCCCACAGTACGGTGCAAGTGGGAGGGCAAGATTCATCGGAGGTGTGGGGCGGCTTCAGAGTCGCCCGGCGTGCATATCCGTTTGATCTGCAAATACAGGATGAGGCAGGTGTGTTGCAAGTGGCTTGCTCACACGATGGGTACAAGCGCTTGCCCGGTGCGCCGGTTCATCGACGCACTTGGGAAATGGATACCTGCAGCTTGCAGGTGACAGATTCGGTGCGCGGCGGCAAGCACACAGCGTTAGCGCGGTACATCATGCACCCTGCAGTCACAGTGATGGCCGTTGACGGCAACACATGGCAATTGACATTGCCTGGCGGCCAAGCTCTGCGCGTGGTGGTGTCTGTGGGCCTAGGCCGTGTTGAGTCGGCCAGTTATGCGCCTGAGTTTGGGGTTGTTTTGCCAACGCAATCTTTGACCGTGGAACTGGTCCAAGGGCAAGCGCAGCTTAAATGGTTTTGGAATTGACTTTTGCACATTCTTTTTTTAACTGACAACTTTCCGCCTGAGAGCAACGCACCTGCCAGCCGAACCTTTGAGCACTGCCGCGAATGGGTTGCCGCTGGACACAAGGTCACGGTGATCACTTGCGCACCCAATTTCCCCAAAGGAAAAGTGTTTGAGGGCTACAGCAATCGGCTGTGGCAGCAAGAGACCATGAGTGGTATTTGTGTCATCAGGGTGTGGTCTTACATCACAGCCAACGAGGGGTTTGTGAAGCGCATTCTGGATTACCAAAGCTTCATGTTGAGCGCGACCCTGGCAGCGCCCTTTGTGCGAGGTGTGGATGTGGTGGTGGGGACATCGCCTCAATTCTTTACGGCATGTGCGGCTTATTTGGTGAGCCGCATGAAACGCATACCCTACGTGTTTGAACTGCGTGACTTGTGGCCAGAATCCATCAAGGCGGTGGGTGCTATGAAAGATTCAGCGGTGATTCGGGTACTTGAACGGGTCGAGATGTTTTTGTACCGCAAGGCAGCGCGGATTGTGACCGTGACGCATGCCTTCAAAGACACGCTGATGCGCCGTGGTATCGATGGCCAAAAGATTGATGTGGTGACCAATGGCGTTGACTTGAGCCATTTCAGCCCAATGCCCAAAGATGCCCAGTTGCTTGCGCAGCATGGCTTGGATGGGAAATTTGTGGCAGGCTACATTGGCACGCATGGCATGGCCCATGCACTGGAGACGCTGTTAGAAGCTGCCAAAAGTTTGCAGCGAACGCCAGGTGCGGAAAATATTCGGCTGCTCTTTTTGGGCGAGGGGGCGCGCAAAGCTGATTTGATTAGCCAAGCGCAGGCCATGGGCTTGGCGAACGTGGTGTTTTTGGATGCCGTACCCAAGGACCAAGTGGCGCGTTACTGGTCAATCCTGGACGTGGCTGTGATTCATTTGCGAAAAACTGAGCTGTTCACCACCGTCATTCCTTCCAAACTTTTTGAATGCATGGGCATGGGCCTGCCTGTGCTGCACGGTGTTGCCGGTGAGTCGGCAGACATCGTTCGACATGAACAAGTGGGTGTGGTTTTTGAATCTGAAAACGCTGACGAATTGGTGGCAGGCCTTTTGCGCATGCGTGACGAGCCAGAGGCTTATGCCATTTATCAGCAGAACGGTTTAGCTGCTGCAACGCGTTACGACAGGAAAAATTTGGCGCTCAAGCTGTTGCAAATTTTGCTGGAGCTGAAAAGGAAGTAATGCAGAAAAAGAAAGTCATGCTGGTGTTTGGCACCAGGCCAGAGGCGATCAAGATGGCGCCGCTCTATCACGCGCTGAAGGCTCAGCCTGATGTTTTTGAGACCTTGTTGTGCGTGACGGCGCAGCACAGGCAGATGCTGGACCAGGTGCTGAAGGTGTTTGACATGACACCAGACATAGACCTGAACTTGATGACGCCCGGGCAAGACCTGTTTGACGTGACGTCAGCGGTGTTGAAAGGCATGCGTGAGGTGCTTAAAACACACCAACCCGATGCCTTGCTGGTGCATGGTGACACCACCACCACGCTGGCGAGTGCGATGGCAGGTTTTTATTTGGGGGTGCCGGTGGGGCATATTGAGGCTGGCTTGCGCACGCATGACCTGCAGGCCCCGTTCCCGGAAGAGTTCAACCGCCAAGTGGCCAGCAAGCTGACCAAATGGCATTTTGCGCCGACCGAATTCAGCCAAACCAATCTGCTGAACGAAGGTGTTTTGCCAGACAGCGTCACCGTAACGGGCAACACCGTGATCGATGCGCTGTTTTGGGTTTTGGGTCGAATTGACTCCGATGAAAACCGACGCAAGAGCTTGGTGGCGTTTTTAGATGAGCAATTGAACTTTGATTGGCAACACCAACGCTTTGTGCTGATGACGGGTCACAGGCGCGAAAATTTTGGTGGTGGATTTTTGCAAATCTGCCATGCATTGAAGGATTTGGCGGCGCGCTTTCCATCCACGCAGTTTGTTTACCCGGTGCATCTGAATCCGAATGTTCAGCAACCGGTGAATGCTATTTTGGTGGATGTGCCCAATGTGCACTTGATTGCGCCGCTGGACTACGAGCCGTTTGTGTACTTGCTGAAACACAGTCACATTGTTTTGACAGATAGCGGTGGCATTCAAGAAGAAGCGCCCAGTTTGGGTAAGCCCGTGCTGGTGATGCGCGATGTGACTGAGCGGCCAGAGGCTGTGGCAGCGGGAACGGTGCGTTTGGTGGGGGCGGATCGCGCCCGCATTGTGATGAACGTGGCTGAGCTTCTTGAGAATGAAGTCAGTTACGCGGCCATGTCGAGGTCGCACAACCCTTATGGCGATGGCAAAGCTTGCGCGCGCATCGTCTCAGTTTTGAAAAGTATTTGAATATGAAAAACAAAAAAGTGTGTGTGGTCGGCTTGGGTTATATCGGCTTGCCGACGGCAGCCTTGATGGCCAGCAATGGGTTCAACGTAGTGGGTGTGGATTTGAATGAGCACGCTGTTGAAACGATCAACCAGGGCCGAATTCACATTGTTGAGCCTGATCTGGATGCGTTTGTGCGGTCTGCTGTGGCAGCCGGTCGGCTAAAAGCCTTTTTGAAGCCGCAGGCCGCAGACATTTACATGATTTGTGTGCCAACGCCATTCCATGAAGGTGAAGGTATTCCTCAGCCGAATATTGACTACGTGCTGTCGGCTACGCGCAGCATTGCCGGGTTTGTTAAGCCGGGTGATTTGGTGATTTTGGAGTCGACATCGCCAGTGGGAACGACGCAGCAAATGGCCGATGAGCTTGAAAAAGCGGGCGTAGAGGTTGACAAAATTCACATGGCTTATTGCCCTGAGCGCGTATTGCCGGGCAAGATCATGACCGAGTTGGTAGAGAACGACCGTGTGGTGGGTGGTTTGACACCTGAAGCCACACAAGTGGTTCGTGATTTTTATCGCACCTTTGTACGTGGCGGTGTGCTGGAGACCGACGCCAAGACCGCTGAAATGTGCAAGCTGACGGAGAACAGTTTTCGCGACGTGAACATTGCCTTTGCCAACGAGTTGTCTTTGATCTGCGCAAAGGAAGGCATCAACGTCTGGAACTTGATTCAGCTGGCGAACCGGCATCCTCGGGTCAATATTTTGCAACCGGGCGCTGGCGTGGGCGGGCACTGCATTGCAGTTGATCCTTGGTTCATTGTGGCCCGCGATCCTGAAAACGCCAGACTGATTCGCACCGCCCGCGAAGTCAACAACAACAAGACGACTTGGGTGATTGATCAAATCAAAATTGCAGTGGCTGATGCATCGGCACGTACAGGCCGAAAGCCCAAAGTTGCCTGCCTTGGCTTGGCCTTTAAGCCAGATATCGATGATTTGCGCGAATCACCCGCTGTGCATGTGGCAGATGCCTTGCTGGCGCAAGGCTACGACGTTGTGGCGGTCGAACCCAATATCCAGTCTCATGACAAATTTGATCTTTTGACATTAGAAGCAGCATTGGAAACTGCAGATGTGCTGGCTGTACTGGTCAAGCACAGGCAGTTTTTGGATGTGTCTGTGAAGAAAAAAATGAGTGATAGGGGTGCATTGGACTTTTGCGGGATTGATTTGAATCGGTAATCAAAAGCTGATGTGGATACAACCCAAAATTCTCGGTGTTCAATCAACAAGCCGACGTGATCGTGGCCACCCGGATGACGCCAGACTTGATCCGCTATCTATTCAGCTTTGTCATACCGGACTTGATCCGCTATCCATGTGGAGTTAATAATTGAATAATTGGGGTCAGATCCCAATTGTTCTAACTGTTATTGATATTCAGGGAGCCCAAGGGCTCCTTTTTTGTTGTGCGCCCAGCATGGGCGCGCACCTGCGGGTGCAGGTCCCGCTGCGATCTGGTCACAGTGAGAAAAGAGAAGCGCAACTGCGTGAGGGTGACTGTGCCTGAGAAGGAAGCGTGGAGCGTAAATCGCGAGCCGGTGAACAAGAACCGCATAGAAGGCGCTGCCAAACAGGCTGAGTGGGCAACAACCCACGAAGCTCTTGTGACCAAGGCGAGGTGGTGTAAATGCGGCGGGATAAATTGGGGTCAGATTCCGATTCTTTCCTGAGCGGCTTCATGGCTTAGAGCGTCTTTATTTTTCGACCAACATGAGAATTTCCGGGTGCCTTATCCTTTGATTGCAAGAGTCAATGCTGTCAATTACGGAGCTTCTGCACACCGGGGCGCTTGGTCGACACCTGAGTCCGCTTTCTCATTGGAGCTCATGATTGAGCGACTCAATCCGACGCATGTTGTTTTGTCGATTGTTGCATTCCAAAAAACAGCTCAATCCACTGATATTGACTACACCTCGGCTAAGACCGTTGATGTTCAAGAAATACGGGCTGTGGTCGAGCGATTGCATAGTGCAGGATTGCGTGTCATTCTGAAGCCGATGGTCAACGTGCTTGATGGAACTTGGCGGGCTTTCATTTGTTTTTTTGACGTGGATGTACGCACCGAGCCAACTTGGTCGCTATGGTTTGCCAGTTACACCAAATTTCAGCTTCACTTCGCTCGGTTGGCCCAAGAGATGGGTGTAGAAATGTTTGTCGTGGGTTGTGAGATGTGCATGGCGCAACACAGGGAACAGGAATGGCGCAAACTTATCGCTGATGTCCGTAGCATTTACACGGGGCTGGTAACCTATAACGCTGACAAGTTCCAAGAGGACAAAATTGATTGGTGGGATGCTTGCGATCTGATATCGAGCAGTGGCTACTACCCGATGGATTGTTGGTCAGATGCCTTTCGACGCATTGAAAAGGTTGTGACCCGCTTCAACAAACCATTTGCGTTTTTGGAAGCAGGTTGTCGCAATGTTGAAGGTGCAATGGACCGCCCTGGCAAACACGATCACCGAGGTGCACGCTCAGACCTCGATCAGCTGCAGTATTACACCGCTCTATTCAGTGCATGTGAATCATCGGGCTTTGTATCAGGCGTTTGCATCTGGGATTGGCCGGCGGACATTTCTTCATTGTCAGAGTTGCGGTATTGCCCATTAAACAGACCTGCTGAAAAAATCATCAGGGCACACTTCGATCGTACTTCTCCAGATCAATTTGAAAAGATGCGAAAGCCGCTTCCGAAGGCCGCTTTGCGTCCTTTCCCTCGCAAATCAAAAGGAACGAAATTGCTCGTTAAGATAATGCGGAAAATTGCTTCAACTTTCAGTCGATTAGGCGATCGAATTGACCAAAAGTAATAAAAAGTTAATATGATGAATTAATACTTCATGTGTTTTTAAATCATGCAACTTTACCAATTTACCAAAAATAAATGGCACGTCTAATCAAAACTAATTTGAGTGCTAGACTAACTTGGAGATGATTGTCGAGATGTGCGACTGTCTGCTACCTTTTGATGGAATGTAGGGTGTGATAACAATGTCTGAATTACTAGGCGAAAATTGGTATAGCGTTGTGAGGCCTTCGGTGGTCAGCGAAATAATTGACGGTGAAGCAGTGATCATGGACCTGCGCTCGGGTCACTATTTCAGTGCCCGGGGCACTGGGGCTTTGGTCTGGGATTGGCTTGATAAAGGGCACAGTGATCGCCAAGTCGCGCAGCGTCTTGCCGCCCAATGCCATATCGAAGAGACCGAGGCCCATACGACAGTGGTTAAATTCATTTCCATATTGTTGGTAAAAGATTTGGTTCGCATGTCTGAAGCGCGTGAAGTTGTTACCGCTGATGGGCCTGAGTCGAACGCGCCCATGGCATTCGTTGCGCCTGCCATCGAAGAATTTGACGATATGAGAAATTTGCTGCTGCTTGACCCTATTCACGACGTTGCTGAAGTCGGATGGCCAGCTCGACGTGAGGATGTCGCGCAGTGAATGAACCTCGGCCCCGCATCAGCGTCATCATGGTCGTGCGCAATGGTGAGGCCTACATTCTTCAGGCGCTGCAAAGCATATGGATGTCGGACCAGCAGCCAGATGAGGTGTTGGTCATTGATGGCCATTCTTCGGATGCGACAGTGCCGTTGGCTCAGAGCATGCCAGGTGTCACCGTCGTTGCCCAGAGGGGTACCGGTATTGCGAATGCCTACAACCAAGCGATTGCTGCTGCAACCGGCGATTTATTGACGTTCATTTCGCATGATGACTTGTGGTTGCCGTGCAAGCTAGATCGTCAATTGGCCCTGATGAACTCCAATCCAGATTTGATGTTCTCGGTCACCTTGGTTGAACACTTCCTAGATGCTGGGGTAGCGCCTCCAGCAGGTTACAGAACGGATCTCCTGGATGCTCCAGTGCCTGGGTATCTGATGGAAAGCCTGATGGTCAGGCCGGCAGCCTTTGCAAAAATTGGTATGTTCAACCCTGAATTTGCGGTGAGTGAAGACAGCGATTGGTTCATGCGTGCTCGCGACGCAGGACTGAAGTCTGCCGTGTTGCAAGAGGTGCTGGTCAAAAAGAGGGTGCACGCCGACAGTGCCACGATGACTCAAAAAAACATGAGTAACCAACTGCTAAGCGCACTGCGAAGCTCGATCCAACGTAAGCGTTCAAGAGCATGAGTGCTTGTCCCTCGATCTCGGTCGTCATTCCTTGCCGGAATGCAGCTTCGTACCTTGCAGAAACGTTGCAGAGCATTCATGCGCAGACCTTGCAGCCACTGGAAATTCTTGTAGTTGACGACGGGTCCAGTGACGACAGCGCCAATATTGCGCAAACCGATCCCCTTGTGAGACTGGATAGGCAATCTGCAAAAGGGGTGAGTGCCGCTCGTAATCGCGGTCTTGACCTTGCCGTTGGCGAATTGATTGCCTTTCTTGATGCTGACGATCTATGGCCCGTGGACAGTTTGCGCAAACGCATAGACGTACTCATGGCGGATCCAGCCTTGGATGGCGTTTACGGCAGCACAGAACAATTCTTGAGTCCTGAATGGCATGAGCGCAAAACTGCATCTGTGCCCACCACGCCAATGCATGCCCGTGTCGCCGGTGCTATGGTGTTGCGACGCAGTGTTTTTGATAGGGTGGGCGAATTCAACATCCAATTGAAATTGGGCGATACCATCGACTATGTTGCCCGCATGGACGAGGCAGGGATTCAATTTGCAGCCATCAACGACGTGGTACTTCGGCGGCGTGTTCACGGTCGAAACACTGTTTTGACGCAGCGTGAGCATCAGGGCGACTACCTCAAGTTACTCAAAGCGGCACTTGATCGTCGGCGTAGCGTTGTCAGGCCATGAGCGTCTTTTGTTTGCAGCCAAAGGCGTCAATCCGTTGAGTTTGACACCATGGTCCTTGGCTAAAAAATGCCTGCACATTGTGCGCAATCGCGCCTCCATCCTCGCTCGGCTAAGGTTTGGTCAGCATTACCTGCTGTTTCAAAATGGATTCCCAGTCACCGCGCGACTGGCTTGGGGACTATCGGTGCCGGGAGACCCAGACCTTGGGACATGGTTGTCTGATGAAGCTTTTTATGCCGAGCATGGCAATGGCGTCGTTGTGTTCGCACCCAAACTACTGCTTCGCGCGAAATCCGATCCGCGTCAGTTTTCGTTGAGCAAACTCAATGGTGTCTTGCGCTGGCGTCATGCCGCCAATGCCTATTTGTTTTTTGAAATTCAGGCCATGCTCAATGGGTTGCAAAAATGCGCTCGCAACATCAGTGTCGCAAGTGGGTATGGTGAGGTTGAGCGTGGACATCGGAAACTTGCCCAGGCGCACCTCAGCTATGCCTTGGTGACTCTTGAACCTTATGAAGAGCAAGCAGTTCGCACCACACTGCAATCACTCGGTTGGGTGCAAAGTCTTGATTATTGGTACCGTAAACCCAAAGCCGAAGCGGGTGGCTCGATCATATTAATGATCCGCCCTGCTGCGTCAAAGCAAATTTCAATTGATCGTGAAGTCCAGCCCGAACCGTATGAAGGGCTTATTCATTTGCAGGGGCCCGCATTGGCTGTGGAGCTGGCAAGAATGGCGATGTCAATAAGATCTGTACACCATTTGGGACAGATTTTGGATCATGTTAAAGACACACTCACCTCCCAAGTGGGTGTCACTGCCTTTAGAAAACTGGCCGCGCAACAGGGCGATGACTGTGCCGCTAATGAGGCGATTGAACTCATTGAGCGGCTTAGTGGCGGGTCTTTTTTGGCGTCACTTCCCGAGTCAGACAAGGACAATCGATGGACCGAATAGCCCCGTTATCAGCCGATGAGCTGGACGATTTGTGGGAGCGTGCGTTGGCTGCATTCCACGAAGCCAGCCGAAAACTGGGAACCCACACCGTGTCGTGCGAAGTTGGCGCAATACCCTTTGATTTAATCTACGCAGGCCCGACCATAGGCCAAGCATTTCGACCTGCATTGCAAGGCATCGAGAGCGCAAACGGGCAATCTCCACTGGCGAAGATCATGGTTTTTGACTGCGCCGAGAGCGGCGTGAGCGCGCCGACGATTGGGCGACCGATTCAAAACCTGATCCGGTGGCGCGGTGATTGTTGGCAGGCAACCGATGCCAAGCGCCATGTGTATTTTCTATATGCTGACTACACCTTGCAGTTGTTCGACCCATCAGCCGGGCTGTGCATTGTGATGATCGATAGCCTGAAGCGCCTTCCCGCCTGGGCATTCGCGGCACCGCTGCGTATTCCTCTGGCATTGATTTTGCGAAAACATGGTGTCTTTTTTGTGCATGGTGCAGCGGTAGGAACTGCCGATGGCGCCGTACTCATCACAGGTAATGGTGGGAGCGGAAAGTCAACGACAGCCTTGTCTTGTTACCGAGCAGGTTTGCCTTTACTTGGCGATGATTATGTGGCGATAAAGATGCCCTGTCGCTCTGGACAAATGCCCAGTGTGCACAACATCTATTCATCGCTCAAAATCGTCCACCGTGAAATCAATGCCGAAAAGTTCTCGCAAAGTAGTGAAGGCAAAGCGCTCTTGTTTCCGTTTGGCGCACACCCCGAATTGTTGACGCGAAGCGCCCCCCTGTGCGCAGTTTTTTCTGCTTACCGCACCGATAACAGTGCAACCCACATCGACCCGGTTGATCCCGAAGAAGTCGCACGCATCGCGTTTGCATCGACGGCACTGCAAATACCTGGGGACGATGAGGATGTTGCGAATGCAATCGCTGTTTGCACCCGATCTGCTAGCGGTGCTTTTCAGCTGATGCTGGGGGTGGACCGGTCGGGGGTCGCATTGGCAATTGCAGACTTTCTGAATACGCCTGTGCCCATGCCAGTTCCGCCTCCTCAGCCTATTTGGGAGAAGTCGGGTGCCTTAAAGCGTATTTCGGTCATCATTCCGGTGCACAACACGGCCCACTTGATCGCCGAAGCACTTACCAGTATCGCGGCACAGCACTACCCTGACATGGAAGTGATCGTGGTCGACGATGGGTCAACCGACGCGTTGGACAGCGCATTGGCGACCAGTGGCACTCCGGTGCATCTGATTCGTCAAACACAGCGTGGTCCGGCGGCTGCGCGCAATGCGGGAATTGCCGCATCGACTGGTGAATGGCTCGCATTTCTTGATGCAGACGACCTTTGGGGGCAGGGCGCATTGATGCGTTTGGCGCGGGATTTAGCACTTCATCCCCGAGCCGGTGTTGTCCACGGTAAGGCCATATCTTTTTTGGCAGAGGAAAATACTGGGAAGTATGTCAATGCCATGCACCCGCGTGAGAATTTTCCATTCTTTATTGGTGCGGGTATTTATCGACGAACTGCATTTGAAGTGGTGGGCGGGTTTTCTGAATCCCTCACCTTTTCTGAAGACGTCGAATGGTATGCGCGGGCCACCGATCTCGTTGAGGTGGTTCAAATTCCAGACCTTGTTTTGCATGTTCGCACGCACGCAGGCAACATGACGGGCAATACCGCAGCGGAGAATCATGGGCGCTTCCAAGCCATGAAAAGCGTTTTTGAGCATCGTCGCAAGTTGGCAGCTTTGGAGGCAAGCAACAACCCTAGCCAAATAGAATTGATCAAGTTGAAGTAAATGGCCATAACGTCTAAGCATCAAACGGATAGAGTTCTGCCGACTGAAATTGCCGATGCCTTGCGGTTTTTGGTGAGCCTATTGTCCGGCTCGTGGCTGAGAATTACATTGTTTTTTCTAGTGCCTGCCGCGGCACTGGAGGCGAGCGTAGTCATTGGGACCCGACTAGCGATGGAACTTGTGGTTGACTTGCAGGAGGAGGGGTCGCCCTTCGCAAGCCCAGATCGGCTCGCAGTGGCGCTCATTGCGATCATCATTTTTTTGCTTTTTCGCATTGCTTGCGCCACCTATTTATGGTCGCGCGTGCTTTTGCATGTATCTGCGGTCAAGGCAAAACTCAGCACACAACTTTTTTCAGCCTACCTGCATTTACCTTATGTGGAGTTGGTATCCGGGCACCGCCAGCGCATGTTTGAAAATTTGCGCGTGGTCTCCAGCAATGAGCTGCAACACAACCTGACGTCGATCCTCGTGTTTGTCAGCGAGATCATGATTGCAATCGCTGTGTTGATCGTTTTATTGGTTCTTGCTCCCGCTGCCACGGTTGTTTTAATTGGCTGGTTCGCCATCGTCTTCGGTGTGCTCTTTGCGCTGGTGACGCGCCTTAGCCGCCGGTCTGCCGCTGAGAGATGGCAAGCACTGCGCGCCATGCAGGCACTTGACGAGTGGACTTTTCGCCAAGTACGTTCTGTTCGGCTGGCGGGGGAAGAGGCGACTCTTATCAAGCACCATCATGATTTAAGTGCCAATGCCTCGACTGTCATGAGTCGCATCTTTTTGGTCAGTGGTTTCCCGCGTTACATAGGTGAGCTGGCCCTCATGTCTTCGATGATGCTTCTTTTGGGATGGTTTGCAATCGCTGGGCATGAGCCTTCAGCCGTATTGCGCGACCTTGCCATGTTTACCGTTGCAGCCATGCGACTGTTACCTGCAGGACAGCGCGCGGTGTCCATCGGTCACCAATTGCAGCAAAGTTTGCCGGACTTGCGGGAGCTTGTGAAAGATTTGAACTGTGCCAAAGACTTGCTGCCACCGCCCGTCCCCTTGGCCGATGGGCAAGCTTTGTTCCATGACGAGCTTGTGCTTTGTGATATTGAGTTTGGCTATCCTGGCCAAAAGTCTGTCATCCCGCCATCAACCTATCTGGTCCTAAGGCGAGGTGAGTGGCTGCTTGTACGTGGCCCCTCTGGGGTAGGTAAGTCGACCCTGATTTCGATTTTGTTGGGCTTGTTAACGCCATCCTCTGGCAGAGTCTTCATTGATGGCAAGCCGCACAATGCGCTTGCCACGTTCAGGGGGCGGGCGGTTGCCCTTGTGGCGCAAGACACCCGTTTACTGTCGGGCACAGTGGCTAAGAACCTCTCATTTCCAGGCACTGAGTCTGAACTCGCTCATGACGAAGCCCTAGCGCTGATGCACGCGTTGGGACTTGATTGGCAACTGGACATGTCTATCCGTGATGATGGTGCCAATTTATCCGGCGGGCAGCGTCAAAGGTTGGCCATCGTGAAAGCCTTGCTACACAAACCGCAACTGCTTGTCATGGATGAAGCGACCTCTCAACTAGACGCTGCCAATGAATTGGCAGTGTTCGACCTCATTCGCGAGCACCTGCCAAAGGCCACAGTGATTGTTGTGGCCCATAAGTTGGACAATTCAGTCCTGTTCGACCGTTTTTGGGACAGGCAAGGTGAAGTCTGGGTCGATACTCGTACTCCATCTAATTAGTCTGTGCCATCTGTGGATTGGCAGTAGCAACCAACGACAAAATTTAGCCATGCAGACGAGATGCCATTACCTTCCGAATGCCAGCGAACGCATGCTGTTACAGGCACTGCTTGCCGAAGATAAAACTGCTGTCATTGCGGCGAAGGAATGGCTAGACACAGTCGATTTAGATGCCATCAACCATGGTATTCAAAGAATGGTGCCCTTGCTGTATTTCAGAATGAGGGCATGGGGGATGCAACATCCCTCTAGATCCAAAGCCAAGGCCATCTATCAGTACTATTGGCTTATGGACAAGCGTTTACGCCATCAGACGGAAGAAGTGATCAACCTACTTTCTGCGTTAGCTAGCCCTGTTGTCGTCCTAAAAGGCTTGGCATTAGGTAGCACGGTATATCCTGAAACAGCTTGCCGCCCTATGTCTGATATCGATTTGTTGGTGACACACCGTTGTTATAAAGACGCAATCGCTAGACTGCGTTTATCAGGTTTTATAACCCGTGCGTCGGGATTTCATGCGACCAGCCTTTTAAAGAGCAACTTTCCTGAAATTGATATTCACCGATCGCCTTACCACAGATCGTTTTCTGCACATTTCGTCGCCCCTTTGTTTACACGTCTCGTCTCTATTGGGTCACATTCTTTTACCATGAGCGCTGAAGACCAGCTTTTGCACACGATTGCCCACGGTACGCGATTAAATGTTGTATCGCCGCTGCGATGGGTGGTTGATGCCGTGTTGATATTGCGTCATGCCTCAGGCAGTTTTCGGTGGGAATTGTTCGTAGCCGAAGCAGTGCGCCTTAACCTCATTGACGCGACGGTCATAGGGTTGCAGACAATTCACACGTTCGACCACGTGGTCGTCGACAGCAGTGCTCTCGGCGAATTGGAAAATTTGAGAGTGAACGTGCGACAGTCAGACCGAATTATTTTCGAAGAGAACCCCATAAATCAGGTCAATGGTCCATTGAATATTTGGCGGGTTACGAAAGGTAATTACAGTTTAGTGGGCCGCATTTTTATTTGCTTAAGGCTCTTTGTCCGAATCTGGCGTGTGCGTGGCACAGGGTATATTTTCAGTAAGTTGCGTTTTTATCTTTGGCATTATGCATCTGCAATTGCCAGTAAGTTAACTGGTCGTCCCTGATAAACCCCTGAAACCCGCATGAATGCTAGGGAAACTCTGCATAACTATCCGTTCTGTGTGCTTGACGTAAGACCCGTCTGAGAAAATTCAGTCCATGAAACAATCCAGCCTGAACCTCAATCTGAACGCCAAAAAAACACGCAAGCAA
>JAIXOZ010000081.1 GCA_027486495.1 Comamonadaceae bacterium
CAAGGCTCCCGGGTGGACTGCTGTGGTGACGCAAAGATTGTCTATCAACTGGCGCATGACCTCTCTGGCCATGAACAGCGGATACCGTTTTGAGTCAATGCAATCATCCGGGATGCGAAACTTAAGGGTGACTGGCGTAATTCAATAGGGTTTTGAGCCAATTCAGTCTGTCTTTGGCAGTTTTCGTCGTGGTTCCTTGCTCGAGCAGCCACGACTAAACGTATCACTGTCGTGTCGGGTCAGGGATTGAATATCTCGGTCGCCAAGCAGGGTTCATAGAGTATGAGCCGCCACGTCGAAACAGACCAGAAACTTTTTTCACGATGTGAACACTTTCAATGAAGTGCTACATCAATGTGCCACAAAATGGATAGATGAACCGTGAATCAACGGTAAGCTGTTGATTTTATTCAAGTTCTTGGAATAAGGTGACGAGCCTTGACCCCGGCACTGGATTCACAGTTAGGGCTGCTTGGTTCCCCACCTGACCCGGTTGGCCGCTTCACCATGCGGGAAGGCCCGTCGAGGGTGATTGTAGGCGAGCTGGCCAGGGCTTTTCAGCCCGAACCTGTTTTTTACGGCTTTTCAAACGCTTGATCCAGACTTGGACCAATGACCTGACCGTGGGCAAGACGGGGGGCTCAGGGGCATCTTGCCAGCCCGATAGAATCAGCCCCCATGTCTTACCTCGTCCTTGCGCGCAAATACCGCCCCCGCAATTTCACCGAAATGGTGGGGCAAGAGCACGTGGTGCAAGCCCTGACCAATGCCCTGGTGCAGCAACGCCTCCACCACGCGTATTTGTTCACCGGCACTCGGGGCGTGGGCAAAACGACAGTCTCGCGTATTTTGGCCAAGTCGCTCAACTGCCAAGGCGCAGACGGGCAGGGCGGCATCACAGCCGAGCCTTGTGGCGTGTGCCAGGCTTGCCGCGACATCGACGCCGGGCGCTTTGTGGATTACACCGAGCTGGATGCCGCATCCAACCGGGGCGTGGACGAGGTGCAAAGTCTGCTGGAGCAGGCGGTTTACAAACCGGTGCAGGGGCGCTTTAAGGTCTTCATGATCGACGAGGTGCACATGCTGACCAACACCGCGTTCAACGCGATGTTGAAGACCCTGGAAGAGCCCCCCGAATATTTGAAGTTCGTGCTGGCCACGACCGACCCGCAAAAAGTGCCCGTGACGGTGCTCTCGCGTTGTCTGCAGTTCAACCTGCGCCCCATGGCCCCCGAAACGGTGTTTGAACACCTGACCCAGGTGCTGGCCTCAGAACAATTGAACGCCGAGCCCTTGGCCTTGCGCCTGTTGGCGCGCGCTGCACGCGGCTCCATGCGCGATGCCCTGAGCCTGACCGATCAGGCCATTGCTTTTGGCAACGGCCAGCTGCAAGAAGCCGGCGTGCGCCAGATGCTGGGCAGCGTGGACCGCAGCCATGTCATGCACATGATCCGCGCCCTGACCGAGGGCGACGGTGCTGCGGTGGTGAACCAGGTCAATGCCCTGCGGCTGCAAGGCGTGTCGGCTGCCGCCACGCTCGAAGACATGGCCATGCTGCTGCAGCGCATGGCGGTGATGCAGATGGTGCCCAGCATGGCGCACGACGGTGAAGACCCCGACACCCAGGGCCTGGCCGAACTGGCCTCTGCCATGCCTGCTGAAGAAACCCAATTGCTCTACAGCCTGTGCCTGCATGGCCGCACCGAGCTGGGCTTGGCCCCGGACGAATACGCGGCCCTGACCATGGTGCTGCTGCGCTTGCTGGCCTTCAAGCCCCAGGCGGGATCGGCGGAAAAAAAAAGCCCGCTGATCAGCCCTGGGCCCAGACCTGAGCCCACCCGAGCTGCAGCGCCCGTAGAGTCACGCCAAACTGCTGCGCCAGTCGCTGCCGACCCGCAGCCCAAGCCAGCCCCGCAAGCCGCCCCGCCCAGTGAGGTGGTGGCACCCAGGGGTGCAGCTTTGGCCGCACCTCTGGCTTCACAGATGGCCAAGCCGCAGGCGTCAGCGGCAGCCACAGAGTCTGTCCGCAACCCTGTGCAAGCCGAACCAACCTTGTCTGAGCCGCCCCCTTGGGAGGACTGGCCCGACACCACCGACTACGCCGATGTCCAGGCCATCCAAACGCCTGTGGAACACTCGGCTGTGCCCGAGCATCGTCAAGCGGCTCCGGCTTTGAGGTCTTTGCCGGTGCGTGAGGCCCCCTCTGGGCGCGCCGATGTGCCCACCTTGTCCGCATCGCCGACCGTGCAGGCCACACCCGAAGGTGATGTCTGGCTGGAGGTGGTGCAAGGCCTGATGGCGCAAGAGGCCATCACCGCCTTGGTGCGCGAGTTGGCCCTGCAGTCGCAGTTGTTGGCCCGCGATGCGGACCACTGGCAACTGCGCGTGGAGCGCGAGACGCTCAACCACCCGGCCAGCCGCGAGCGTTTGCAAACGGCTTTGCAGGCCGCAGGCCATGGCGATGTCAAGCTCGTCATCGAATTGGGCCCCGTGAACGACAGCCCCGCACGACGTCTGGCTGTGAAGGCCGCCGAAAAGATGGTGGCCGCGCAAGAGCTCATTCAAAACGACCCGCTGGTGCAGGCCATGGTGCGCGATTTTGGGGCCAAAATCGTGCCCGGCAGCATCCAGATCATCTGATTTTTCACCCCCCCCATACCCACTCTGAATGAAGGAAACACCATGTTCAACAAAGGACAACTCGCTGGCTTGATGAAACAAGCCCAGGCCATGCAAGACAACCTGAAAAAAGCCCAAGACGAATTGGCATTCGTTGAGGTCGAAGGCCAAGCTGGCTCCGGCATGGTCAAGGTGCTGATGACCTGCAAACACAGCGTGCGCCGCGTGACCATCGACCCGAGCTTGCTGGCCGACGACAAGGACATGCTAGAAGACCTGGTGGCCGCCGCCTTCAACGACGCTGTGCGCATGGCCGAGGAGGTTTCTTCTCAAAAAATGGGCAAGCTCACCGCCGGATTGCCTCCGGGCATGAAGTTGCCTTTCTGATCGCCTGAACATGGCCGACACCCACGCCCTTGCCACACTGGTGCAGGCCCTCAAGGGCTTGCCGGGGGTAGGCATCAAGTCGGCCCAGCGCATGGCTTTTCAGCTGCTGCAAAACGACCGGGCCACGGCCCGGCAATTGGCGGCAGCCCTGGACAATGCGGTGCAAAAAATCCGCCACTGTGCGTGTTGCCACACCTTCACCGAGGCCGAGCTGTGCGACACCTGCCTGGACGACAGCCGTGACCGCACCTTGCTGTGCGTGATCGAAACCCCGGCCGACCAGTCGGCCATTGAGCGCACGGGCACCTACCGGGGCTTGTACTTTGTGCTGATGGGTAAGCTCAGCCCACTCGACGGCATCGGCCCGCATGACATCGGCCTGGCCAAGCTCAAGCAACGCGTGGGCGATGGCGTGCTGACCGAGGTGATTTTGGCGACCAACTTCACCGCCGAGGGAGAAGCCACCGCCCATGTGATCTCGGAGATGATCCGCCAGCAAGGCTTGCGCGTGACGCGCTTGGCCCGTGGCGTGCCTGCGGGCAGCGAGCTGGAGTACGTGGACCTGGGCACCATCGCCCAC
This sequence comes from Comamonadaceae bacterium, assembly GCA_027486495.1. Taxonomy (GTDB): domain Bacteria; phylum Pseudomonadota; class Gammaproteobacteria; order Burkholderiales; family Burkholderiaceae_C; genus Limnohabitans_A. The sequence continues at coordinate 3,587 of JAIXOZ010000081.1, forward strand.
GCCTTGGTCGATCGCCGCTGAGCTTCTGAATAGCCTCGCTCATTAGAGCGCTCAACGACTTTGTGCCTGCCAGTAGTTCTTGCATGGGGGACTTGTCAATTACCTGCAATCCATTACGTGAAAACCCGCTCGGGATCAATCCCGATGCGCGATGCGTTGCGCCTGATTAAGCTGTAAGCCTGTTTATTGTTCTACAGGAGTGAAGCGGGTGAATTCAGCCCATGCCTCTCGGCGTTCGTTGTTGTTGGCCGCTGTGGGTTCGCTGGCCGCAACGCAAGCGCCTACTGCCCGTTCTTCAGAAGCGGGTCGCGCTTTGCCGCGTGTGCGTCTGGCGCTGGCCGCGAGCCAAAGCCTGTATCACCTGCCCTTGACTTTGGCCGATCGGCTGGGTTTTTTTCGGCAGTCAGGTGTGCAGCTGGAGTGGTTGCCCCAGGAGTCGGGGGCCAAGGCGTTGAACGTGGCCCTGTCGGGCCAGGCCGATGTGGTCGCAGGGGCTTACGAACACCTGTTTGGCCTGCACCTGAAGGGGCTCAACTACCAAAGTATTGTGCAAATGAGCCGCACGCCGCAGGTCAGCCTTGGAGGCAGCACGCGTGGCGGTCTGGCTTGGCGCTCCGGTGCAGATATCCGGGGCATGCGTCTGGGCATCTCCGCTTTGGATTCGACCACTTACTGGACGGCATGCCAATGGTTGTTTCGCCAAGGCTTGACGGGGGAGGATGTGGTGTTTGTCCCGGTGGGCTCGTCTCAAGGGGTGATGGAGGCGCTGCGCAGCGGCAACATTGATGCCTTGTGCAATCCAGACCCGGTCATGCATTGGCTGGAGCAAAAAAACGACATTCGACTGTTGGGCGATGCCCGAACCCTGCAAGGCACGCGCCAGTTGATGGGTGGCTCGGTGCCGGGGGCGAGCCTTTTTGCCCATGCTGATTTCGTGCAGCAGCACCCCGATCGTGTGCAGGCCCTGAGCGACGGCGTAGTGCTAGCCCTCAAGTGGCTGCAGACCGCAGGCTTGACCGATATTTTGCGGACGGTGCCCGCCAGCCACTGGATGGGGGATCGGGCGATGTACCTGGGTGCTTTTGAAAAGCTGCGCGAGTCCTACGCGGTCAATGGCTTGGTGCGCCTGCAAGACGTGGCCCACGCTTGGCGTGTCAATGCCAAGCTGATAGGTGCCCTCGGGCCCAAACAAATCGTGCCCGAGCGCACATTCACCAACACTTTTGCCCAGAAGTCTGCCAATCGCTGGTTGTCCTGAAGCGGTTCGACCGGGGTCTGGTGTCTGACGCGGCGGCTAAGACTCAGCGTTTGGGTGTGGCCTTAGCTGCACGTGCAACAGCTTTGTCGGGGGCTTTGCCGCGCTGCGCTTGGGCCCGGCGTGGCGCCGATTTGGCAACTTTGCGAGAGGCCTTGGCGGGTACATAAATGCTCAGGTTCTGCCCGTTGGACAACTTGGCATTGGGTTGAAGGCGGTTCCAGTCGGCCAGGTTGGCGGCGCTTACGCCGTGGCGCGATGCCAAGCGCGCGAGGGTGTCGCCCGCGTGGGCCGTGACCCTGATCTTGCGCAATACCACCTCGGGGGCCAGCAGCAGGTGGCCATTGTCAGCGAGGTGTTCTGTCACGTCGTTGTCCAGTTTGCCTTGGCGTGGGACCAGCAGCGTGGAGCCGGCCTTGACCAACATGCGGGCTGGAATACCGTTGACGCTGCGCAATTGATCGGCTGACATGCCCACCTGCTGGGCCACTTCTTCAGCGCGCATGGTGCGAGGTGCTTGCCAGGCCGTCCAGCTTGAGAGGCGGCGCTCGGTGCGGGCTTGCAGGTTGGTTTCAAACACCGTTGCGTTGTCCCAAGGAAGCAGTATGTGAGGCGTCCCAGCCGCCAAAATCACGGGGCGGTTCATGGCTGGATTAAGGGCTTTGAAGTCTTCCATGCTCACATTGGCCAGTTTCACGGCCATGGCCACGTCGATGTCGCGTTCAATGGCCACGCTCTTGAAGTAGGGATGGTTCTGGATGAGCGGCAACGCGGTTTTGAAGGCCTCGGGTTGGGCAACGATGTTTTTGATCGCCTGCAGTTTGGGCACGTAAAAGCGCGTCTCGTTGGGCATGCGCAAGTCGCTGTAGGTCAGGGGCAAGCCTTGCGCCTTGTTGCGCGCCAGCGCTCGGCCAACACTGCCTTCGCCCCAGTTGTAGGCAGCCAAGGCCAGATGCCAGTCGCCAAACATGGTGTAGAGCTTTTGTAAGTAGTCGAGGGCCGCACGGGTGGACTCCAGCACATCGCGGCGCTCGTCCCTGAACAGGTTTTGTTTCAGGTCGAAATACTTGCCCGTGGCCGGCATGAATTGCCACATGCCTGCGGCCTTGGCGCTCGACACGGCTTGCGGGTTAAAAGCCGACTCGATGAAGGGCAACAAGGCCAGCTCGGTGGGCATCTTGCGCCGCTCCAGTTCTTCAACGATGTGAAACAGGTAGGGGCGTGAGCGCTCGGTCATGCGCAGCATGTAATCGGGCCGAGTGGCATACCACTGCTCGCGGTTGCGCACCAAGTCGTTGTCTAAGTCGGGCATGGCAAAGCCACGGCGGATGCGATCCCAAATGTCGGTTTGCTCCTGCAGGCCGATGAGGGCGTTGGGTTTGAGGCCCACCGGACGCTCCGCGTTCATTTCGGTCACCGCAGGGGCTGCAGGTGCCACGGGGGCTGTGAAGGGCTCAGGCGCTTTCAAGTTGGTGTTGGCTGCGCGTTTTGGCGAGGCATCTGGCAGCCTCTGCATGGGAGGTTGCGATGCTGTCTGAGGGGCGGGCACCGGTAATGCGCAGCCAGTGAGCACGGCGGCCAGCAACAAGACCCAGCTGGTTCGAATGAAGCGGGCTGGTGCAAGAAAGATGATGTTCATCGGAAGTCGTTTTTCCATTGACGCAGGGCTGCAAAGGTGGACGCATCGTCTACGGCCAGGGGGTCTCGCTGGCGCACGGGGGTGGCAATTGAGGCCAAGCGGCTTCGCAAAAAGGGGTTGATGGCGCGCTCGGTGTGCAGCGCCACAGGCAAGGTGGGCAGCGATTGGCGGCGCAGCTCGGTGCACTGGGCCCAGTACGCTTGCAGTTCAAGGTTGTCCGGATCGACGGCCAGCGCAAACTTCAGGTTGGACAAGGTGTACTCGTGAGCGCAGCACACCCGCGTGGCACCTGGCAATGCGGCCAAGCGGTCCAGCGAGTCCAGCATTTGGTGAGGTGTGCCTTCAAACAAACGCCCGCAGCCACCCGAAAACAGCGTGTCGCCACAAAATAGTACCGGGTCTTGACCCGCAGGTTCTGTCCAAAAGGCAATGTGGCCCAGGGTGTGGCCAGGCACCTCATGCACCTGGAATGCCAGCCCATGCCAATCAAAGCAGTCGCCTTGCTGAAGGCCTTGGGTGGGTACGGGCATTTGTTCGAGGGCGGGGCCCAGCACCCGGGCCCCAGTGCGCGCAACCAGCTCGACCAGACCGCCGGTGTGATCGGCGTGGTGGTGCGTGACTAAAATTGTGTCCAGCTGCAGACTGGGGTGCGCTTGCATCCAGGCCAGCACGGGCGCACTGTCGCCGGGGTCTACCACGAGGGCGTGGCGGTCTGTGTGCAACAACCAAATGTAGTTGTCTGCGAAAGCGGGCAGGGCAATGAGATTCATGGAGTTTCCGATTATAGAAAGTCAGCACCCTACGCCCGCCTGGCTGGCCCATTTGGGTCAGCCGGTGGCCTCCCGATTGCTGGCTTGGGAGCAAGCCCAGGCCGACGCGCTGCTGGCCGATGTTTTTGGTTACCACGCCGTGCAGTTGGGCTGGCCCGAGCTGCAGACCTTGCGGAACAACCGCATGCCCCACCGCTGGCAAGCGGGCGCTGAGTTCGAATGGCCTCAGGCGCACAAGGCCTTGATGAACCTGGATCCGCAAGACTTGCCGTCGCCGCAGTCCCCCCAGCCTGAGCACTGTGCGCCCATCTGTCCCGACGTCTGGCTCGACAGCCGGGCCTGGCCCTGGCAGGCGGACAGCTTGGACCTGGTGGTCTTGCCGCACACGCTGGAGCGGTCGGCCGATCCGCATGCCTGTTTGCGCGAGGTCGAACGGGTGCTGATTCCCGAAGGACAGGTGCTGATCACAGGCCTCAACCCCATGAGTTTGTGGGGTTGGCCAACACAGCGCGGCAGCACGCGCCGGATGGGGGGGGCTTCGGTGCAGCACTTGATTGCCTACAGGCGCTTGCGCGATTGGTTGCGGCTGCTGGGCTTTGAGGTGCAGGTCAGCCGTTTTGGGGGGTGGAGCCCGGCGATGGGCAGCGAGCGCTGGATGCAGCGACTGGGCTGGATGGAGCGAGCGGGTGAGCGTTGGTGGCCGATTTTTGGGGGTGTTTACCTGTTGATGGCCACCAAACGTGTGCCCGGGGGGCGATGGTTGCCAGCGCGCTCATGGCGCACGGTACGATCGCCCGCTTCAGCGACCGCACCCGTGGCCCGCTCAGATATCTACATGGGCCACCCCTCGGCCGAGAAAGACACTTTTGACCCACGTTGAAATCCACACCGATGGTGCCTGCAAGGGCAATCCCGGCCCCGGCGGTTGGGGCGTTCGCCTGCAAGCGGGGCAGCATGTGCAGGAACTCTTTGGTGGCGAGTTGAACACCACCAACAACCGCATGGAGATGATGGCCGTCATCGAAGGCCTCTTGGCCCTCAAGCGCCCCTGCCAAGTCACGCTTTACCTGGACAGCGAATATGTGCGCAAGGGCATCACCGAGTGGATCCATGGATGGAAAGCCCGAGGCTGGCGCACGGCGGCCAAACAACCTGTCAAAAATGCCGATCTGTGGCAAAAATTGGACACTGTGGTGTCCTCTTCGGGACACCAGATCGATTGGCGTTGGGTAAAAGGCCACAACGGCGACCCGGGCAACGAGCGGGCCGATGCACTGGCCAATCAAGGCGTAGAAAAAGCCTTGGGCCGCTGAATTCACCTTGCCAAGCTTGCGATTCTTGGCCCTGGACCTGGCGTGCGCCAGCGGTCGAATGGCTTGTATGGGCCTGCTGGCTGTGGGGAATTGGCTTGCTCGCTGTTACATTGCAGGAGTCTTGGCGAATGCAACCTGAGAGAAATCTGAATGGCTTACAAGAAGAAATACGCAGTGTTTGCCCTGGTGGGCATTTCCGTGGCCTCCGGTGCCGCCTGGTGGTGGCAAAACAAGGCCCCGGCGGATGGTGCGGCGACCAGTTCAGCAACTTCTTCAGCCCCAAGCGGGTCTTCTGCAGCCCCCGCGGGTGCACCTGGAGGTGCAGCAAGCGGGTCGCCAGGGGCAGGTCCTGCAGGTGGCGCAGGCCGCCCTCCTGCGGTGGAAGTCGCCAAGGTAGAAAGCATGACCTTGGTGGACGAGACCCAAGCCGTTGGCAGTTTGCGCTCGCGCCAAGGCGTGATGCTGCGCCCCGAAGTGGGTGGGCGCGTCAAACAAATTCTTTTCAGCGACGGCCAGCGTGTGCGCAAGGGCCAGTTGATGGTGCAGTTCGAAGACCAACTGCAGCAGGCCCAGGTGGCGCAGGCGCGGGCCGAGTTGTCGATCGCCGAGGCCAACCACAAGCGCAACCAGGAGCTGGTGGCGCAAAACTTCATCAGCCAGCGCTCGTTGGATGAGAGCTCTGCGGCTCTAGAGGTCTCCCGCGCCAAGCTGTCGCTGGCCCAGGCCACCTTGCAGCGCCTGCAGGTGCTGGCACCATTTGATGGCATCGCCGGCCTCAAGCAAATCAACGTGGGCGATTACCTCAAAGATGGCGCCGACATGGTCAACGTGGAAGACATCGATGCCGTGCTGCTCGATTTCCGTTTGCCCGAGCGTTTCCAAGCACGGGTGCGCGCCGGACAAAAAGCTCAGCTGACCGTAGATGCCTTGCCCGGTCGCCCCTTCAATGCCATCGTGCAGGCGGTCGACCCGCTGATCGAGGCCAATGGCCGCTCGGTCGGGGTGCGTGGCTGCATCGACAACCGCCAGCAGCAACTGCGTCCGGGCATGTTTGCCCGTGTCAATGCGGTCTTTGGTTCGCGTGACAACGCCTTGATCATCCCGGAGGAGGCCATCATTCCACAAGGTGGGCGCACCTTTGTGGTCAAGGTTGTGGCGGGCGACAAGCCGGGTGCTCTGGTCTCTGAGCGGGTGGCGGTGAAAGTGGGCTTGCGCCAGCCGGGCAAGGTCGAAATCGTGGAAGGCCTGTCTGCAGGCGACACCGTTGTCACTGCGGGCCACCAACGCCTGCAAAAAGACGGCACGGCCGTGCGCGTGGTTGACATGTCCCAGCCCGGTGGTGGACGTCCTGCGGGTGCGGCTGGACCTGGCGGTCAAGGCGGTCAAGGCGGTCAAGGCGGTCAAGGCGGTCAAGGCGGTCAAGGCGGTCAAGGCGGTCAAGGCGGTCAAGGCGGCGCCGGTCGTCAACAGGGTGCAGGTCCAGGCGGCCCTGGTGCCCCTGGTGGTTCCGGCGCAGGCGCAGGCGCAGGCTCTGCTCCTGCACCCGCTGCCCAAGCCCGCGGCCCTGGTGCTGGCAAGCCTCCTGTGGCGGTCTCAGGGCCCAACCCTTGTCTGAGGGGCTCTGATGCAGCTCGCTGAAGTCTCCATCCGACGGCCCGTGTTGGCCGTGGTCATGTCCTTGTTGATCGTGTTAATTGGTGCGGTCAGCTTCAAGAGCCTGTCACTGCGCGAATACCCCAAGATCGACGAGCCCACCGTCACCGTGACCACCCGCTACGTGGGCGCTTCTGCTGAGGTGATCGAGTCCCAGGTCACCAAACCGCTGGAAGACTCGATCGCTGGCATTGACGCGGTGGATGTCATCACCTCCATCAGTCGCGCCGAGCAGTCGCAAATCACGGTGCGTTTTCGCCTTGAAAAGGACGCCGATACCGCCGCTGCCGAGGTGCGCGACCGCACTTCGCGCGTGCGTAACCGCCTGCCGCAAGCGATCGACGAGCCGGTCATTGCCAAGGTCGAAGCCGATGCTTTTCCGGTGATCTGGCTGGCTTTTTCCAGTGACACCCTCAATGCCCTGCAAATCAACGACCTGGTCAATCGCGTGGTGAAGCCGCGCCTGCAGACCGTCACTGGCGTGGCCGACGTGCGCATTTTTGGTGAACGCAAGTACGCCATGCTGGTCTCGCTGGACCATGCGCGTTTGTCTTCCTACAAGCTCACCCCACAAGACGTGGAAGACGCCATCCGCCGCAACAACTTGGAGCTGCCGGCCGGGCGCATCGAGTCGACCACCCGCGAATTCAGCGTGTCATCGCAAACGGACTTGAACCGCCCCGGACAGTTTGGCGAGATCGTGATTCGCAGCGTTAACGGCTTTCCCGTCAAGTTGCGCGATGTGGCGCAAATTCGCGAAGGCGCAGCCAACGACCGCAGCTTGGTGCGACTGAACAGTCAATCCGCCATCTCTGCAGGGGTGATCCGCCAAGCCACCGCCAACCCGCTGGATTTGTCGGCCGGAGTGCGCGAGATGATCCCCCGCTTGAAGGCCGATTTGCCCGAGGACATCACCATCGACATTGCCAATGACAACTCGGTCTTTATCGACCGCTCCATCAACAGCGTGTTCACCACCATCATCGAAGCCGTGGTGCTGGTGGCCTTGGTGATCTTTGTCTTTTTGCGCACCGTGCGTGCGTCCATCATTCCGATCATCACCATCCCGGTCAGCTTGATTGGCGCGTTTGCCATGATGGCTTTGGCGGGTTTCACCATCAATACCTTGACTTTGCTGGCGCTGGTACTGGCCATTGGCTTGGTGGTGGACGATGCGATCGTGGTTCTGGAGAACATCTACCGGCACATCGAAGAGGGTTTGGACCCGTTTTCTGCGGCCATCAAAGGTGTGCGCGAGATCAGCTTTGCCGTGGTGGCCATGACCATGACGCTGGCGGCGGTATTTGCACCCTTGGCCTTCACCCCTGGGCGCACGGGCAAGTTGTTTGGCGAATTTGCGCTGGCGCTGGCCGGGGCGGTGATCGTGTCTGGTTTTGTGGCCTTGACCTTGGCCCCCATGCTCAGCAGCAAACTCCTGCGCCACAACCCCAACCCCAGCTGGTTTGACCGCAGCATGGAGCGCTGGCTGACGGCCTTGTCTACTGGCTATGAAAACCTTTTGCGGCTGATTTTGACCCGTGCCCGATGGGTGGTGCTGCTGGTCATGTTGGCCTGCGGGGCGGGCATTGCCTCCATCTATCCCACCATGAAGCAGGAACTCGCGCCGCTGGAGGACCGGGGAACGATCTTGGCGACCATCAACGCGCCCGATGGTTCGACCTTAGAGTTCACCGACCGCTATGCGCGTGCGCTGGAAAAAATTGGTCAAACCTATCCTGAATTTGACCGTATTTTCGCCAACATGGGCAACCCCACGGTGGGCCAGGGCTCGGTGATTTACCGAGCCGTGGACTGGGACGAGCGAAAACGCACCACCCTTGAAATCGCCCGAGAAATGGGGCCGAAATTCGGTGCTTTGTCGGGCGTCAATGCCTTTCCGATCACCCCGCCATCGCTGGGGCAGGGTTTCCGTGAGCGGCCTTTGAACTTCGTGATCCAGACCTCGGACAGCTACCAAAACCTGAGCGCAGTGGCCAGGCAAATGATGGACGAGGTGGCCAAAAACCCGGGCATTTTGCAGCCCGATGTGGACCTGCGTTTGAACAAACCCGAGCTGCGCATCGAGGTCGATCGCGTGAAAGCCGCCGAGTTGGGGGTGAGCATCGACGTGGTGGCCCGCACCATTGAGACCATGTTGGGCGGCCGGGTGGTCACACGCTACAAGCGCGATGCCGAGCAGTACGACGTGATCGTGCAAACCTTGGCTTCGGCCCGCAATACGCCCGACGACATCGACGTGATTCAAGTGCGGGGACGCAACGACACCATGATCCCCTTGTCCAGTTTGGTCAAGGTGCGAGAAAGCGTGTCCCCGCGCGAGCTCAATCACTTTGGCCAGCGCCGCTCGGTGTCCATCACCGCCAACCTGGCTCCAGATTACTCGCTGGGCGAGGCGATCAAGTTCATGGACGATACGGCCGCCAAGGTGCTCAAGCCGGGCTATACGACCGAGCTGAACGGCACCTCGCGTGAATTCAAAAACTCACAAGGCGCTTTAGTGGTCGTCTTTGTGCTGGCGCTGCTGTTCATCTTTTTGGTGTTGGCCGCGCAATTCGAGAGCTTTGTGGACCCGTTTGTGATCATGCTTTCGGTGCCCTTGTCCATGATCGGGGCGCTTTTGGCGCTCAAGTTCACGGGCGGATCACTCAACGTGTATTCACAAATTGGCCTGATTACGCTGGTCGGCCTGATCACCAAGCACGGCATTTTGATTGTGGAGTTCACCAACCAGCTGCGCGAGCAGGGGATGGCTATGCAAGAGGCCTTGATCAAGGCTTCTGCCCAGCGCCTGCGCCCGATCCTGATGACCACCGGCGCCATGGTGCTGGGCGCAGTGCCGCTGGCTTTGGCCACTGGCGCGGGTGCTGAAAGCCGCACTCAAATTGGTTGGGTGATCGTGGGGGGCATGAGTTTGGGTACGGTGCTGGCGGTATTTGTTGTGCCCACCATGTATTCGCTGCTGGCCCGCAAAGCCGTGCCGGGCCCCAACAAGGCGGTGGCACATGAGGTGCCGCCCGAGTCGGCTGTGCATTGATCGTCAGGCGCTGCACAGCGCATGAGTCATGAAAAAAAAGCGGCCTCGGCCGCTTTTTTCATGGGTTGTTAAGTGGCCGTGTTCAAAGATGCCCGTCAAACATCATCACTTCCACCTCGTCGCCCACGGCCACGTTGCCTTGGGCATGGCCCAGCACGATCAGGCCGTTGGCCTGCACCATGGAGCTGAGCACGCCCGAGCCTTGGTTGCCGGTGATGCTGACTTGCAACTCGCCTGCCGCGTTGGTGCTGACGATGCCGCGCTGGTATTCGGTGCGGCCGGGTTTCTTGCGCAGGGCCTCTGTGCTTTTGGCTTTGAGCAAAGGCAGCAGTGGCGCTTGCCAGCCCATGAGCTGCTGCAGGGCAGGGCGCACAAAGGCCGCAAAGGTGACCATGACGGCCACCGGGTTGCCGGGCAGGCCAAACAGCACCGCCGAGCGCTCGCCCTGCGTGATGCGCCCCACCGCCATGGGGCGGCCTGGGCGCATGGCGATGCGCCAAAAAGCCACGTCACCGAGTTTTTTCATCATCGCCTTGGTGTGGTCGGCCTCGCCCACGCTCACACCTCCGCTGGTGATGATGGCGTCGGCCTGAGCGGCGGCATCCACAAAGGCTTGCTCCAATGCCGCCGGGTCGTCGCGCACCACGCCCATGTCGATCAACTCGCAGCCCAGCGCCTGCACCAGGCCCGCCACGGTGTAGCGGTTGCTGTCGTACACCGCGCCTTCGCGGGGCGCTTCGCCCAGGCTCAGGATTTCGTCACCGGTTGAAAAATAGGCCACTTTGGGCCTGCGCCAAACGGTGGCGGTGGGCAGCCCCAGGCTGGCCAGCAGTCCGCAGGCGGCGGGGGCGAGGCGCGTGCCCGCACGCAGAGCGGGTTGCCCAGCCATGAGGTCTTCGCCCAAAAGGCGGCGGTTGTCGCCCGCTTGCAGCAGTCTAGAGGGAATCTCCACCGTGTCGCCCTCGGTTTTCACCAACTCTTGCGGGGCCACGGTGTCCAGTCCGGTGGGCATGATGGCCCCGGTCATGATGCGCACGCACTCGCCCGCATTCACCGTGCCTTGCCAAGCGGCACCCGCAAATGCTGTTCCCACCACTTTGAGTGGAGTGGGGCGGTCGCTCAGCAGTTCAGCCCCGCGCAGGGCGTAGCCGTCCATGGCAGAGTTGTCGTGTGGCGGCACGCTGATGGGCGAGACCACGTCTTTCGCCAGGATGCGGCCGTGGGCCTGCATCAGCGGCACGGTCTCTTGCTCGCGCACGGGCTGCACCAGCTGGGCCAAAAACGCGTTCACTTGACTGGCCGACAAGGCCTGCGGGTCGTAGCCTTGCAGGCGTTCGGCGATCTGATCAAGGGTAAGGGCAGGGGTGGTCATGGCAATGGCAATGGCGATGGGGCACGGCGCTGACGTGCGGCACGTTTCAAAGTGATTCGAGTTCTTGCAATTCGGCCAGCGTGTTGGCGTTGGCAAAAGCCTGAGGGCTGTCGCCGCTCTGGTCAAAAGGCACGATGGCGCAGCGGTGCTGGCTTGTCCAAGCGTCGATCTTGCGGCCACCACCTTGGGTGAACTTGACCAGGCTTTCGAGCAGCTCGGTTTTGAGCAGGCAAAACACCGGTTGTGGGCGCACCGTGCCATCGGCTTCAGGGGCGGCGGCCATGGCCAGGTCGGCGTCTTGCGTCTTCATGGCAGCCAGCAGGCGCTCAAGCAGGTCAAGGGGGAACAGCGGCGAGTCGCACGGCACCGTGAGCAAGAGCGGCGTTTCGCATCGCTCCAGACCGGTGAGAAATCCCGCCAGTGGACCCGCAAAGCCGTCAATGCTGTCGGGCCAGACCGGCACGCCCAGCGACTCGTAGGCGGCCAGGTTGCGGTTGGCGTTGATCAGCACCTCTTGCAGCGGCTGGCTTTGCAGCTGCAAGCGCATCAGGGTTTGCAAAGCCAGGGGCAGGCCGTGGAAGTTTTGCAGGCCCTTGTCGGTGCCGCCCATGCGCGAGCCGCGGCCACCTGCGAGGATCAAACCAGTGACGGCCTGTAGGTCGTTGTTCATGGCGTTCAGCCTCCGATGTAGCTCATTTCCACCCGGCGGCCGGGGCCGCTGGCGGTGTCCGGCCCGCGCAGGCTGCGCAGCACCGAGTATTGGTCAGTCCGCCCGCGCCAGATGGCGTCCACTGTGGCAGCCAAAGCGGTGTCGCTTTGCGCCGGGTCGCGCAAAAGCTGGCGCAGGTCATAGCCCTGGCTGGCAAACAGGCACAGGTACAAGCGGCCTTCGGTGGACAGGCGGGCTCGGTTGCAGTCGCCACAAAAAGCCTGCGTCACGCTGCTGATCACCCCCACCTCGCCCAAAGCCGGGTCGTACTCGCCTTGGGTGTTGGCGTAACCCCAGCGCTCGGCGGTTTCGCCCGGCACTGAGGGGTCGAGTTGCACCAGCGGCAGCTCGGTTTGCAGCAGGCGCACCACCTCGGCGCTGGGCAGCACCTCGTCCATGCACCAGCCGTTGGTCGCGCCCACGTCCATGTATTCAATGAAGCGCAGCACAATGCCCGTGCCCCGGAAATGCCGAGCCATGGGCAAAATTTCGTGCTCGTTGGTGCCGCGTTTGACGACCATGTTGACCTTGATCGGCCCCAGGCCCGCAGCGCGAGCGGCCTCGATCCCGGCCAGCACATCGGCCACTGGAAAGTCCACGTCGTTCATGCTGCGAAATACCGCATCGTCCAGCCCATCCAAGCTGACGGTGACGCGTTGCAGACCGGCGTCTTTCAGGCTTTGGGCTTTGCGGGCCAAGAGCGATCCGTTGGTGGTCAGGGTCAAATCCAGCGGCTGGCCATCGGGTGTGCGCAGCGCGGCCAGTTGCTCAATCAAAATTTCGATGTTTTTGCGCAGCAAAGGCTCGCCACCCGTCAGGCGGATTTTGCGCACGCCCCGGCCCACAAACACGGTGGCGATGCGGGTGATTTCCTCAAAGCTGAGCAAGTGACTGTGCGGCAGGTAGGCGTAATCTTTGTCAAAGATTTCTTTGGGCATGCAATAGCTGCACCTGAAGTTGCAGCGGTCGGTGACGCTGATGCGCAAATCGGTCAGGGGACGGCGCAGACCGTCCAAGGGCAGTGCACTCAGGTCCTGACCTTGCTCCAAGATGGGCAAAGGAAGACTGGGATGGCGCTGGTCAACCAGCGGAATGACGCGTTCAGACATAGCCGACGATTGTGCCCGAGCCAACTGCCGCGCCGGGTGAAGACATTGAATTGGTCACTCTGGCCGCAGACATTTAATTTGTCACCCCGGGCGAAGACCCTGGGTCCATCTCACCTGCAAGCTCTGGATCCCGGATCGGAGTCCGGGATGACCCACACCAAAATCCCCGTCAAGTGGGTTGAACGTGGGGCAGCCAATACGGTTCAACCGTGCTGAATCGCCACCGTTTTGAGGGTGGTGAAGCCGAGCAGCGCCTCGAAGCCTTTTTCGCGCCCATAGCCCGAGGATTTGACCCCGCCAAAAGGCAGCTCCACGCCGCCGCCTGCGCCGTAGTTGTTGATGAACACCTGGCCACTGCGCACGCGCTTGGCCATGCGGAACTGCCGCCCGCCGTCACGCGTCCAGATACCGGTCACCAGACCAAATTCGGTGGCATTGGCCAACTCAACCGCATGGTCTTCGTCGGTGAAGAACATGGCCGAGAGCACCGGGCCAAAGACTTCTTCTTGTGCCAAGCGGTGCATGACCGGCACGTCGCGCAGCAGGGTGGGGGCTTGGTAAAAACCGCCTGCAGGCACGCCCGCTGCGATCTGCCCTTGCGCCACAACCGCAATGCCGTCGGCCCGTGCTTGGTCCAAAAAGCCGGTCACGCGCTCCAACTGGCTGGCGCGAATCAGCGGCCCCAAGTCCAGGTTCATGGCGGCAGAGCCGACCTGCAAACGACTGAACGCCTCACCCAAGCGCTTCAAAAGCGGCTCGTAAATGCCTTGTTGGATCAACACGCGCGAGCCCGCGCTGCAGGTTTGCCCCGAGTTCTGCACGATGGCGTTGACCACGACAGGAATGGCCGCGTCCAGGTCGGCGTCGTCAAAAATGATCTGCGGGCTTTTGCCACCCAGCTCCAGCGTGACCGGGCAGTGCCGTTCAGCGGCCACTTGCTGGATCAGCGTGCCCACGCGGGGGCTACCGGTGAAGCTGATGTGGTCAATGCCCGGGTGTCGCGCCAGCGCATCGCCCACTTCGTGGCCATAGCCAGTGACGATGTTGATGGCGCCGGGCGGAAAGCCAACTTCGGCGGCCAGTTGTGCCACGCGAATCAGACTCAGGCAGGCGTCTTCAGCGGGCTTGACCACGCAGGCATTGCCTGCGGCCAAAGCGCCACCCACGCTGCGCCCAAAAATCTGCATCGGGTAGTTCCAAGGGATCACATGGCCCGTCACGCCATGCGGCTCGCGCCATGTCAGAACGCTGTAGCCGTTTTGGTAGGGCAGGGTGTCGCCGTGCAGTTTGTCGCAAGACCCGGCGTAAAACTCAAAGTAACGAGCCAGCGCCACCGCGTCAGCGGCAGCTTGCTTGGTGGGTTTGCCGCAGTCGCGTTGCTCCAGTGCCGCCAGTTCGGCCGCGTGTTCGGCCACTTTGCGCGACAGCGCCATCAGCAAGCGCCCGCGCTCCACCGCGGTCAGCCGCCCCCAAGGTCCGTTGAAAGCGGCCCGCGCAGCTTGCACAGCCTGGTCGATGTCGGCCGCTTGGCTGCGTGGTATTTGCTCGAATACTTGACCGTCAGAGGGGTCGAGTACGTCAAGGGTTTGGCCTGCCAGGGCCGCGATGGATTGGTTGGCGATGAAATTCAGTTGCATGACCCGATTGTGAACGCGTGGTGAATTTTGAAAATCACCGATGGGACATGGGTGCAGGCAAGGCAGTGAGGTGATGGCCCATGAAAAAGGCCCGCCAAGGCGGGCCTTCGAGACCATTGAGCAGATCAAGCGCTGTGGAATTTCATCACCAGCGGCACGATCAAAAGCGCCACGATGTTGATGATCTTGATCAGCGGGTTGATGGCCGGGCCTGCGGTGTCCTTGTAGGGGTCGCCCACGGTGTCACCGGTAACAGCTGCCTTGTGGGCCTCGCTGCCCTTGCCGCCATGGTGGCCGTCTTCGATGTACTTTTTGGCGTTGTCCCAGGCACCGCCGCCGGTGCACATCGAAATCGCTACAAACAATCCTGTGATGATGGTCCCCATGAGCAAACCACCCAGAGCTTTGGGACCCAGGATCAAGCCGACCAGAACGGGTACGACCACTGGCAACAGGCTCGGGATGACCATTTCCTTGATGGCAGCCGTTGTCAGCATGTCCACAGCCTTGCCGTACTCGGGCTTGGCCGTGCCTTCCATGATGCCGGGGATTTCTTTGAACTGGCGGCGCACTTCGACCACCACGCTGCCTGCGGCGCGGCCCACAGCCTCCATGGCCATGGCCCCGAACAGGTAGGGAATCAGGCCGCCAATGAACAGGCCAATGATCACCAGTGGGTCGGACAGGTCAAAGCTGATGGCCTTGCCATAGACTTCCAGTTTGTGGGTGTAGTCGGCAAACAGCACCAGCGAAGCCAGACCCGCCGAGCCGATGGCGTAGCCCTTGGTCACGGCCTTGGTGGTGTTGCCCACGGCATCCAGCGGGTCGGTGACGTCGCGCACGCTGCTGGGCATTTCGGCCATTTCGGCAATGCCGCCCGCGTTGTCGGTGATGGGACCATAAGCGTCCAGCGCGACCACGATGCCCGCCATGCTCAGCATGGAGGTAGCCGCCACAGCGATGCCGTACAAGCCACCCAGCGCATAAGCTGTCCAGATGGCAAGACAGACGAACATCACCGGCCATGCGGTGGAGCGCATGGACACGCCCAGACCAGCGATGATGTTGGTGCCGTGGCCGGTGGTCGAGGCTTGCGCGATGTGCTGCACCGGGGCGTATTGCGTGCCGGTGTAGAACTCGGTGATCCAGACCAAGGCGGCCGTGAGCACCAGACCCACGGCGCAGGCACCAAACAGCTTCATCTGGCTGCCCGCAGCCCCCAGGGCGTTGTCAGGCATCAGCCAGGTGGTGACAAAGTAAAAGGCGATCAAGGACAGCACACCCGAGATGGC
>JAIXOZ010000104.1 GCA_027486495.1 Comamonadaceae bacterium
GAAGACTTTGAAGAAGTGCCGCCCAAGGGCTACAAGCGATTGTTCCCCGGCAACGTGGTGCGCCTGAAAGGCGGCTACGTGATCGAATGCACCGGCTGCGCACGCGACGCGGCGGGCCATGTGACCGAGGTGCACGCCAAAGTGATCCCCGGCACCAAGAGCGGCACGCCCGGCGCCGACAGCGTCAAAGCCAAAGCCGCCATCACCTGGGTGGGTGTGGCCGACGGCGTGCCAGCCGAAGTGCGCCTGTACGACCGCCTGTTTGCCGACGCGCACCCCGACGCGGGCGGCAAAGACTTCTTGCAGTCGCTCAACCCGAACAGCTTGAAAGTGGTGACGGCCTATGTGGAGCCATCACTGGCCGGGGCGCAGCCGGACCAGAAGTTTCAGTTTGAGCGCTTTGGGTACTTTGTGGCGGATCGCCAGGATCATGTGGCGGGAGCCAAGCCGGTGTTTAACCGGGTGACGGGGTTGAAGGACAGTTGGGGCAAGTGAATGACAAGCCCGCTCGCCAACCCTCGCGTCGTGGTTTTTGCGGGCCCCAATGGGGCCGGTAAATCGACCCATGCCGACGCGATACTGGCCGAGTTGCGCATTTCTACCTTTGTCAACGCAGATTACATTGCACGGGGTCTGGCTGGTCAGCATGCACAGACCGTTGCATTTGCCGCTGGTCGCATCATGCTGAACCGCTTGAGGGAATTGAGCGAGGCACGCGCCGACTTTGCTTTTGAATCCACGCTTTCCAGCAGAAGCTTTTACCCCTTTTTGTTGCAGCTCAAAGCACAGGGCTACCATGTCGCTGTTTACTACTTTGCCCTGAGCAGCAGCAGCTTGGCCATTCGCCGCGTCAAACATCGTGTGGCTCTGGGTGGCCACGATGTGCCATCCGAAGTGGTCAAACGCAGATTCGGGCGCAGCCTGCACAACTTTTTCCAGCTCTATGCCGGTGTGGCCGAAGAGTGGATGGTGTTTAATAATTCCAGCGGTCACACAGCTCAGACAGTGGCTTATCTAACCGGCGGTCAATCCGTCATTGAGGACAAGACAACATGGCGCAAACTGCACACACTGGCCCGCAGCTGACCCCCAGCCCCCGCGCACTGCAAAAAGCATTGCTGCAATCGGCACAACGGGCACAACGATTGGCGCAAGCCTTCGGCAAAGTTGTGCCTGCCGAAAAGAGCAAAAAAGCAGCGATCAGCCTCAACACACCTGACGGCGCCGCACAGCCTACCCACTGACTTCAACACCGTAGTTTTGAAAAGTCCAGCTCTTGGCCCATCGGCACTTCATGCTGCACCGGGCGCCGACAGCGTCAAAGCCAAAGCCGCCATCACCTGGGTGGCCGTGGCCGACGGCGTGCCTGCCGAAGTGCGCCTTTACGACCGCCTGTTTGCCGACGCACACCCCGATGCGGGCGGCAAAGACTTCTTGCAGTCACTCAACCCGAACAGCCTGAAAGTGGTGACGGCGTATGTGGAGCCATCACTGGCCGCTGCGCAGCCTGACCAGAAGTTTCAGTTTGAGCGTTTTGGGTACTTTGTGGCGGATCGCCAGGATCATGTGGCGGGAGCCAAGCCGGTGTTTAACTGTCGCATGACCTCTCTGGCCATGAACAGCGGATACCGTTTTGAGTCAATGCAATTATCCGGGATGCGACAGGTAGCGCATGGTGATCGTTTGCCTGCTCATGCCTTGCCCCCTGCTTTTTTGCTGGGGTTCTGCGCCAAGGCCCGCAACTGCTTGGCGTTCTGCGGGCTCACCAGCTTTTTGCCCGTTTCGGCTTCCAGCTTGAGTCGCGCCTGCCGGGCCACGCCGCCACCGCGCTTGGCCACATCTTCGTGGTCGTCCAGCGTTTGCGGCTGCACGGCTTCTGAAATTTCTTTGGTGGACAGCTCGGCCAGCATGCTCATGATCAACTCTTTGTTGGTCATGTTGTCACGCAGGTTTTCTTTTTTCAGGCCCTTGTGCTGCTTGTATTCCTTGGCGGTTTTGTCGGCCCAGGTTTTGTAAATCACGTCAGTCAAAAAGGCGAACTCTGGCCCTTCTTTCAAGCCGTGCTTTTTCCACTCGTCGGTCAGCTCTTTGCGGATCTCGATGCTCTTGAGCCGCTGGTTGATCCAGTTGTCCGTGTAGCCCAAGCGCTTGTAGTCGAGCATGGCCTGCTCGATACTCAGCTCCGGGTCTTGCAGCTGGTCCAAGCGCTGGCTGCCCACTTCGGCCAACCAGAGCTTGAAGGGCTCGGCCCGCTTGCTGGGGATGGACTGGATGAGCCGCAAGATTTGCTCGGTGTCGGCCACATCGGTCAGGTATTTTTTGCCATCGGCAGCGGGCAATTTCAGTTGGTTAGTGGCACTAACCAACTGACTGCCTTCGGCGATCAGTTTGTTCTTGAGCCACTTCCAGTAGTTGCGCACCTTCTTGTAGTCGGGCTGGTCGGTCAGCACGGCCACCACATCCAGCACCGAGAACCACCATTTCTCAGCCTCGGCATCCCATTCGCTGCGAATGTGCTGCGATTCGAACAGCTTGATTTTGCTGTCGGCGTCGAACTTGTCGGGGATGTTCGCCATGCTGAAACCTTGTTGTTGTTTGGGGTGAATCGGGGGTGTTACGGGTGGTGCTCAAGGCCACAGCCGCGCAAAGTCAAACGAAAGTTGGCGGTGGTGCCGAATGGTCAGCAGGACCACCGTCTCTTGGGCTTCCATGACTGCGTAGAGCATCAGGTAGTCGCCGTGCAGGTATTCGCGCAGCGCATCCGGCGCTCCCGCAGGCATGGCCGCCAGCAGCGCCAGCGCCTCGGCTGACTGGGGTGGGTTAGCCAGGTAGTGCCGCCCCATGCGCGGAAAGCGGCTCAGGTTGGGGATGACGGTGGCGCGAAGCTCGGCCAGCAAGTCATCGAACGCAAAGCCCGCATCCGCTTCCACTAAAAACGCCTCAATGGATTCAAGGCGCTCCAAGAAGCTGGCGGTCAGCTCAACCCGGTACAGCCGCTCAGCCACGTTGCTTGATCGGGAGTTTGATGGCGGTCTTACGCTTCTGTTGCAGCTGGGCGAGCGCGGCGTCTGCTTCAAACGTACGGCCTGCGGTGATGTCGGCCAGGCCACGCTTAGCGTCATCGATCAAGAGCAGGTGAATGCGTTCGCGCTCCAGACGGTGGTAATAGTCGAGTCGGTCAGAGTCGATCAGCGCAACATAGCTCTCGCCGTTTTTGGTGATGATCTTCTCTGCCCCAGCCTTGGCCTGGTCAGCCAGCTCAGACAGATGGGACCGTGCTTGCGTGAATGGCACGACGTCGCTGGCAGAAAAACCCATGACTGGCTCCTATGACATTGCAGAATTCTGCACATTTTAGACTGACTCAACTTTTTGCTAACTTACGGACTATATGAAACCCGACTACATCCTCCACTTCTGGTTCACCGAACTCACCCCCAAGCACCACTTTGCCAAAGACGCCGCCTTGGACGAAGCCATACGCACCCGCTTCGGCGCCACGCTGGCGGCGGCGGCGCGGTGTGAGTTGTTTGTCTGGCGCGCCACGCCCGAGGGGCGTTTGGCCGAGGTCTTGGTGCTCGACCAGTTCTCGCGCAACGTCTACCGCGACACGCCCCGCGCCTTTGCGCAAGACGCGCTGGCTTTGGCGCTGGCGCAAGAGCTGGTGACCAGCGGGCAGGACCGCAGCCTGCCCCTGGCGCAGCGCAGCTTTGCCTACATGCCCTACATGCACAGCGAGTCCGCCCTGGCGCATGCGCAAGC
>JAIXOZ010000004.1 GCA_027486495.1 Comamonadaceae bacterium
TAGGGCCCAGAGTCACTTTGACCGCGTTGGCCAAAATGTTCACGCCTTCAACCATGCGTGCGCGGGCTTCGCCGCCGAAAATTACGTCTTTTGCTGCCATTTTTAAGCTCCTAAATTCAATTAATCAGTTGAGGACAGAGCGACAGGGCGCTTCGCGCGTCTGTCGGTCTGTCCCGCAAATCACTCAACCACCGCGAACAGGTCTTCTTCTTTCATGACCAACAGCTCGTCGCCACCGACCTTGACGGTCTGGCCGCTGTACTTGCCGAACAACACGCGGTCGCCGACTTTCACGCTCAGGGCTTTGGTCTCGCCTTTGTCATTGGTCTTGCCTGGGCCGACGGCCAAGACTTCACCTTGATCGGGCTTTTCAGCAGCCGAATCGGGGATCACGATGCCCGAGGCTGTTTTGGTTTCGCTTTCGATACGCTTGACGATCACGCGATCGCCCAAAGGACGCAGTTTCATGGAATCTCCTGGATATGAAACAAGGGTTAAAAAACAAAAGCACCAAAGAGGTGCGACTGAAAACTGAGGAGAGGGTGTTGTTAGCACTCAACTCCATCGAGTGCTAATGATAAGGGCATTTCAGGCTGTTTCAAGGCCTGGACTCTGAAAGGACCTCAATGGTGTGCGGCTGTCTCTTCTTGGGCATGCCGGTTACACAGCATGTAACCATAGACGAGGTCGGTGCTGATGTCGCCCTCAAAGAGACTCAATTGAGGGCTGGAGGTCAGCGGGCTGCCCGCGGGCAGGTGGGCACAGTTGTAGACCACCAAGTGGGTGTTGTGCAGGCGGGCCGGGTCCAGGTGCAGGGGGGCGGTGTGCAGCCAGGAGATTCGGGCGTCGATGAAGAGGGCGTTGACTTCAGCATCCAGGTCCATCAGGTCCAGGGGGTGTGTCATCACGGTGATCTGGGGCCACTGCACCAAGGTGGTCAAGGCCGGGGCTGGGTGTGCGCTGTCGTGCAGAATGCAGATGCGTCCCTCTTGGGTGGCAGGCAGCGGGCTGGCCGTGCTCAGGCCTTGTTGGGCGCAGTAGTCCTGCAGGGATGTGGACAGGATGCGGCGGTGCCCGCCGTGGGTGACAAAGGCCTTGAACACCCCGTGTTGAACCATGCGCTGGACGGTGCCCACAGACAGGCCCAGCTTTTTGGCGGCCTGGCTGGTACTGACATAGATTTGTGTGTTTTGCGGTGTTTTCATGGTGCAGGGGCCTCGGGGTGAGCGTTTCAGGTAAATGGGGGTTTTGTGTCATTTCGATGTTAGGCGGCCATAAAGCCATTGGGGCTCTGGAGGAACCGGTAAAGAGGCGACCGTAAACCGGTAGTGAAGTCCAGAAGCGGCGGTAAGTCCAGCTTGCATCTTCAAGGCGGGCAGGTTCAAGGCAAAATCACCCCCACTATGTTGGTTTGGTTCCGTTTTTTTTCACTGTGGCCCTTGTGGGCGTTACATGCCTTGGGTGCCTTGGGGGGCTGGGCTGCGTGGCTGTTTTCGGGACGCTATCGCCGTCGTTTTCTGGACAACGCCCGCCAGGCTGGTCTGGGCTGGCGGGCGGTGTGGGGTGCGGTGGGGCATGCCGGGCGCATGTCGGCTGAGTTGCCACGTTTGTGGTTGGGCCGCACGCCACCACTGTTGTGGGCTGACGACCGGGCGGCGGGCCAGGCCTATGCCCAAGGCCAGGGCGTGTTGTTCCTGACCCCGCACATGGGTTGCTTTGAGGTCACTGCCCAGGCGTTGGCACTGCGCTTTGGGGCGCAGCACGGGCAGCTGACCGTTTTGTACCGCCCGGCCAGGCTGGCAGCCTTGAACGAGGTGATGGCGCTGGCGCGCAACCGGCCGTGTTTGCAGGCGGTGCCCACCACGCTGGCGGGGGTGCGCCAGATGATCAAGGCCTTGCGGGCGGGGCAGGCTGTGGGCTTGCTGCCCGATCAGGTGCCGCCGGAGGGTATGGGCCAATGGGCCCCTTACTTTGGTAAACCCGCCTACACCATGACACTGGCGGCCCGACTGGCCTTGCAAACCGGGGCGAAGGTGGTGTTGATTTGGGGTGAGCGGTTGCCCTGGGGGCGTGGTTACCGCCTGCACACCCAGCCGCTGGGCCATGAGTTGTCTGCCGATCTGGAGACGGCGGTGGTGCAGATCAACCAAGCCATGGAGGCCATGGTGCTGGCCTGCCCGCAGCAGTATTTGTGGGGTTATGCCCGCTACAAAGCCCCGCGCAAGGACACTTGATGCACCCTGTGGTTTTGCTCATGCGTTTGCTGGCGCCCTGGCCTTTGGGGGCCTTGCGCGCTTTGGGCTGGGTCTTGGGCCATGTGCTCTGGCTTTTCGCCCGGTCGCGGCGGCGCATTGTGCGGGTCAACCTGGCTTTGTGCTTTCCTCAAAAAACGCCCCGCCAGCGTTGGCACATGGCCAGGCGGCACTTTGTGGGGGTGGCGCAGTCGTTGCTGGACCGGTCCTGGTTGTGGCATGGCTCGCCCGCACAGCTGCGCAGGCGTTTGCAATTGCAAGGCGATTTGACCCACCTGCTGGGCCCAGAGCCTGTGGTGATGTTGGCGCCCCACTTTGTGGGGATGGACGCGGGCGGCAGCGCTCTGACCCAGCTGCACGGCGTGCACATGGCCAGCATTTATGTGCGCCAGCGCAATGCAGCGCTGGACGAGTGGGTTCGCCAGGGGCGCAACCGGTCGGGTCATGTGAACTTGTATTTCCGTCACCAGGGGGTCAAGCAGATCGTGTCGGGCTTGCGCCGGGGGGACAAGCTGTATTTGTTGCCGGACATGGATTTTGGGCGCAGCGAGTCGGTGTTCGTGCCGTTTTATGGCGTGCAGGCGGCCACGGTGCCGTCGCTGTCGCGCTTTGCGCGTTTGGGCCGCGCCCGGGTGATGACGGCGGTCACGCGAATGACAGAGCAGGGCTACTGTCTGGTTTTGGGTCCCTTGTGGCCAGATTTTCCCAGCGAAGATGCCCAGGCCGACACCGCCCGCATGAACCGGGAACTGCAAGCCCTGATTGACACCATGCCCGAGCAATATTACTGGGTGCACAAGCGCTTCAAGACCCGGCCCGAGGGCGATCCGGAATTTTATTGAGGCGACAGAAGGGCCTGTGGCCGCAAAAAGTCTGCAATTTCCGTGATCACCCGCTCGGGTTTTTCGTGTACCACCCAGTGCGTGGCCTGTTCAATCGGCACCAGTTTCAGCTCGCGGATGTGCGCGTCCAGACCTTCGGTCAGGCAGGGCAGCAAAGCCACATCGTCTAGAGCCCAGAGCACCAGTGTGGGCACTTCGATGCGCAGCGCCTCTGGCGGGATCTGCACGGCGCTGGCACCCGGGTCGGTGGCGGTGGCCGGGCGCAATGGTGATGCACGGTAGTAGTTCAGGCCGCCTTGCAGGCCGTGTTGCCAGACCTCGCGGTAGTGCGATTTGACGGCGGGTGTGAGCCAGTGCGCAGGGGTGTCTGCGGTTGGCGCGGTGAGCGATTGCAGCGCGCTGTCTTGGCCTGTCAAAAAGCCGAACAGGCGCTCAAAATCGTTGGCCGCCAAATGCGCTGCCGCATCGGGGTGCACCAAGAAGTTCATGTAAGCACTGGCCGCTTGTTGCGCCGGGTCGTGTTGCAAGGCACGCAGGAAGGGGCCAGGGTGGGGCGAGTTGACGATGACCAGCTGGCGCAGGCGCTCGGGGTACTGGTTGGCCAGGCTCCAGGCCACCGCGCCGCCCCAGTCGTGGGCGATGAGCGCAGACAGTGGGTGGCCTTCTTGGAGAGGGCCGCATTCGCTGTCGATCAGGGCCAAAATGTCCTGCACCAGGTGTTTGGCGCGGTAGGCTTTCACGTCTTCGGGGGCGCTGGAGCGTTCAAAGCCGCGCAGGTTGGGGGCCACGCATCGGAAGCCGCCGTTTTCGGGCCGGGAAAAATGCAGCAGCAAAGGGTCCCACACCCAAGCCCCTTCCGGAAAGCCATGCAAAAACAGCAGCACGGGGCGACCCGGCTCACCGCAGGCGCGGCAGCTCAGGCTGATGCCGTGGGGCAGCGCTTGTTGCCAAGTTTGGATGTCGGGATGCAAGTCGGATCACTCCTTGAGAGGCGCATGGCGAATGTCAGCGCAAGCTCACTCGTCCAGGGCTTCGGGTTCGGCTTCGGCGGCGGCTGGGGCTGCAGCCGCTTCACCGCCAGCAGGGTGGGTCCAGTCCCACAGCAGATGGGCCACCTCGTCAACACCCTGTTTTTTCAGGGCTGAAAAGAGCTTCACCTCGCCGCCACCGGCTTGCAGTCGCGCAATCGACAAAGCTTTAGCCTGTTCGGCGCGGGTGAGCTTGTCGGCTTTGGTCAAAATGATCAGGAACTTCAGGCCCTCTTCGACGCGCGGACGGATCACTTCCAGCAGGATGTCGTCGAGTTCGGTCAGGCCGTGGCGCGGGTCGCACATCATCACGATGCCCTTGAGGTTTTCGCGGCTGACCAGGTAATTGGCCATGACTTGCTGCCAGCGCAGCTTGTCCATTTTGGCGACTGCGGCGTAGCCATAACCTGGCAAATCGGCCAGCACGGCGTCGGTGACGCCTTGTTTACCCAGGGCAAACAGGTTGATGTGCTGGGTGCGGCCGGGTTTTTTGGAGGCAAAGGCCAGTTGCTTTTTTTGCGTCAGGGTGTTGATGCAGGTGGACTTGCCCGCATTGGAGCGGCCCACAAAGGCGATTTCGGGGGTGTCCATCGCGGGCAAGTGGTGCAGTTGCGCGGCGGTGGTCAAGAAACGGGCGGTGTGCATCCAGCCCATGGGCGTGACAACTGCGGGTGCAGTTGGCGCTTTGCTGGCCACGGCCGGTCTGGCGCTCGGCGCTTTGGGGGGGCTGGCAGAAACGCGAACGTGGGGTCGGGAGCTCATAAATCAGGGGTACCTTGGGTCGTCAGGAAACTGACGCAGACCTCATTGTAGAATCCTAGGGTTTTGCGCCAACTCTTGGATCACGCCATGAAGTCGATTTCCTCTCTCTTGATTTCCGCCCTCTCGGCCGCTTTGGTGGCCGGTTCTGCCTTGGCTGCCGGCCCGGCCCCCAAGGCTGCCAAACCCGACTTGGCCAAAGGCGAAGCCATCTTTAGCCAGGCTTGCGTGGCTTGCCATGCGGCAGACGGCAACTCCAGCACGCCGGCCAACCCCAAATTGGCCCAGCAGCACCCTGAGTATCTGCTCAAGCAGTTGCAAGAGTACAAATCAGGCAAACGTGCCAACGCCGTCATGAGCGGCATGGTTGCCGCCTTGAGCGACGAAGACATGCGCAATATTGCTTTTTGGTTGGCTTCCAAGCAAGCCAAGCCCGGCTTTGCCAACTCCAAAGAGACCGTGGCCTGGGGTGAGCGTATTTACCGTGGTGGCATCCCAGACCGTCAGATCGCTGCTTGCGTGAGCTGCCATTCACCCAATGGCGCAGGCATGCCCTCGCAGTATCCCCGTCTCGCGGGTCAGCATGCTGAGTACACCGCAACTCAGCTCATTCAGTTCCGCGAAGGTGTTCGCAAGAACAACCTGCAGATGACTCAAGTGGCTGCCAAAATGAATGACCGCGAGATCAAGGCGGTGTCTGATTACATCGCGGGTCTGCGCTGATTTTGAAACCGGGCGGTAGCCCTTTGCATGCCGGTTTGCCCTGTGGACTTCAAAGGGTTTTCGGCCTCAAGGTGTGATCCTGAGGCACAATAAGAATCGGCTGATATGACAGTTCCAAGGCCGGTTTTCCGGCCTTGATCATTTCTGGCTGGCACAGTCCCGACCATCCCTTGTCTGCTTCTTTTTGACCACCCCATGACGACTGTTGCATCCAGCCCTGATTCCGAGCGCAGCTCGCCCCGAGGGCAGGCCGTGATCGAGTTGCTGTCGTCCATGCGGTTTGCCATCTCCTTGTTGACGATCATCTGTATCGCCTCGGTGATCGGCACGGTGCTCAAGCAAAACGAGCCCACCAACAACTACATCAACCAGTTCGGGCCGTTTTGGGCCGAGTTGTTCGCCACGCTCAAGCTCAACACCGTTTACAGCGCTTGGTGGTTTTTGTTGATTCTGGCTTTCCTGGTGGTCAGCACCAGTTTGTGCATCGCCCGCAACACCCCCAAGATCTTGGTGGATCTGAAAAACTACAAAGAAAACATCCGCGAGCAAAGTCTCAAGGCTTTCCACCACAAGGCCGAAGGCCACTTGAACGAAGCGCCCGAAGCTGCGGCCAAGCGCCTGGGGGCTTTGCTCGCCACAGGTGGTTGGAAGGTCAAGCTGCAAGAGCGGGACACCCCCGCAGGCAAGGGCTGGATGTTGGCGGCCAAGGCGGGCTCGGCCAACAAGATCGGTTACATCGCGGCGCACTCGGCCATCGTGCTGGTGTGTGTGGGCGGTTTGCTTGATGGCGACTTGGCGGTGCGCACCCAGATGTGGTTTGGGGGCAAGGAAATCTACAACGGCGGCGGCCTGATCGCCGATGTGCCTGAGCAGCACCGCCTGTCCGTGCACAACCCGGCGTTTCGCGCCAATTTGCTGGTGGCCGAAAACACGGCGTCGGGCACCGCCATCCTGAACCAGTCCAATGGCATCTTGCTGCAGGACTTGCCTTTTGTCATCGAGTTGAAAAAGTTCATCGTCGAGTACTACTCGACCGGCATGCCCAAGTTGTTTGCCAGTGACATCATCATCCACGACAAGGCCACCGGCGAGAAGCGCGAAGCGCGTGTCGAGGTGAACCACCCGGCCAGCTTCAAGGGCATCAACATTTACCAGTCCAGCTTTGACGACGGCGGCTCCAGCGTCAAGCTGCAAGCCGTGCCCATGTCGGCAGCCACCAAGTCGTTTGAGGTGGAGGGCAGCATTGGCGGCAGCACCGATCTGACCAATGGCAATGACAAATTGACACTGGAGTTCACCGGGCTGCGCGTGATCAACGTGGAAAACATGTCCGGCGGTGAAGGCCTGGATGGCACGGCGGTGGATGTTCGCAAGGTGGATTTGCGGGGGGCGATTGTTGAGCGTTTGGGCGCTGGCAACAAAACCACCCACACCAAAGAACTTCGAAACGTGGGCCCGAGCGTGAGCTACAAGCTGCGCGACGCAGCAGGTCAAGCGCGTGAGTACAACAACTACATGTTGCCTGTGGACGCGGGTGACGGCGTGCCGGTTTTCTTGCTGGGCATGCGCGAAGTGCCCAGTGAGCCTTTCCGTTACCTGCGCCCACCGGCCGATGAAAACGGCGAGTTGAACGGCTTCATTCGCCTGCGTGCTGCCTTGGAAACACCAGAGTTGCGCGATCGTGCCGTGCAGCGTTACGCACGCAAGGCGGTGGACCCTCAGCGCCCAGAGCTGACCCGCCAATTGGCCGATTCGGCTGCGCGTTCGCTGGGCCTGTTTGCCGGTCTGGAACAGGTGCAAGGCAAAACAGTATCGGGCCTTCAGGCTTTGGCCGATTTTCTGGAATCGAATGTTCCTGAGGCCGAGCGTCCCCGCGCAGGTGAGATGTTTGTGCGCATTTTGAACGGCGCTTTGTTTGAGCTCGATGCAGTGGCTCGCGAACAAGCCGGTGCCAAGCCCTTGCCTGCGGACAAAGTGCAGGGTTTCATGTCACAGGCGGTGCTGGCCCTGTCGGATGCACCGTTTTATCCTGCGCCCATGACGTTTTTGCTGAAAGACTTCAAGCAGGTACAAGCGAGTGTGTTCCAGGTGGCCAGGGCTCCGGGCCAGTCCATCGTTTACCTGGGTTGTACCCTTTTGATCCTGGGCATTTTTGCAATGCTGTATGTTCGAGATCGTCGCTTGTGGGTCTGGCTCTCGCCTCAGGGTGATGGCGCCCAGGCAAGTGTGGCCTTGTCGTCCAACCGCAAGACCATGGACGTAGACCGTGAATTTGAACAACTGAGTGCCCGCTTGCTGGGCCGCTCCGAGAAAACACCATGACGACTGTCACCTTGAATCCAGGTTATTTCTCCACCCGTTCGGGACTCGACTGGGCTTTTGCCCTGCTGGCGCTGCTCGGCACGGTGTTCGCCTTCACCCGGTATCAGCACGCGATGGACGTGTACGAGCAGGCCATCCTGATCGGCAGTTTGCCGGCCGTGATTTGGTTGGCTTGGTTCTGGCGTCCGCTTCGCACCTTGATGCTGGTGGTCACCGGCTTGTCGCTGTTGGCCATTTACCTTTACCAGGGTGATCTGGCCCGGTCCGAGCAGGTGTTCTTACTGAAATATTTCCTGTCCAGTCAGTCGGCCATCCTGTGGATGAGCATGCTTTTTTTCATCAGCACCGTCTTTTACTGGGCCGGCATATTCATCCGGGGGCAGGCCGACGCGATGGAGTCTTTGGGTTCGCGCATGGCCTGGGTGGCGGTGGGCTTGGCCTTGATCGGCACCTTGGTGCGCTGGTACGAAAGTCACCAGTTGGGCCCGGACATCGGCCACATCCCGGTGAGCAACTTGTATGAAGTGTTCATCATGTTTTGCTGGATGACCACGGCTTTCTACCTGTATTACGAAGCTCAGTACAAAACTCGTGCCCTGGGCGCGTTTGTGATGCTGGTGGTCAGTGCGGCCGTGGGCTTTTTGCTTTGGTACACGCTGGTGCGTGAGGCGCATGAAATCCAGCCCCTGGTGCCCGCCCTCAAGAGCTGGTGGATGAAGGTCCATGTCCCGGCCAACTTCATTGGCTACGGTACCTTCGCCCTGGCGGCCATGGTGGCCTTTGCTTACCTGATCAAACAACAAGCGACCGAGACCCGCTGGTACAAGCTGGCGCCCTTGTGGTTGCTGGGCATTGTGTTGTGCTTTGAGCCGGTGGTGTTCCGCCAATCGGCCAACGACCAGACCAGCAGCTATTGGATGGTTTATTTCGGGATATCTGCCTTCATCGTGGCGGGGATTTTGATGGGGCGCCGACGCATTGCCGAGCGTTTGCCTTCTTTTGAAATCCTCGACGATGTGATGTACAAGTCCATCGCTGTGGGTTTTGCTTTCTTCACCATCGCCACCGTGCTGGGTGCATTGTGGGCGGCTGAGGCCTGGGGCGGTTACTGGAGCTGGGACCCGAAAGAGACCTGGGCCCTGATTGTTTGGTTGAACTACGCTGCCTGGCTGCACATGCGCCTCATGAAGGGCCTGCGCGGTACTGTGGCGGCTTGGTGGGCCTTGGTGGGTCTGGGCATCACGACCTTTGCGTTTTTGGGCGTGAACATGTTCCTGAGCGGTTTGCACAGCTACGGCACACTGTGAGTTCAGGGGCGAAGCCCCTGCTGACCGCTAAGGTCTTGGCGCTTCAATCCGTCAGTTGATCGTACAGCGTCAAGCCATGGCTGACTGCGTTGAGCAGGGCATCGGTTCTGAAAGGCTTCCACAAAAAGGTGACCGCGTTCGATTGCTGTGCGGCCAGGGTTTCATGGGGCAGGCTCTCGCCACTCATGAAAATAACGGGAATGCGGTCGCCTGTTTTAACCATCCAGGCCTGCAGCTCGACGCCAGTCATTTTGGGCATGCGCACATCGAGCAACATAACACGCCGCTCGTTCAAGGGCTCTGCGGCCAGATACGCATGGGCACCGTCGTGGGTGCGTACCTTGAAGCCTCGGGCTTCCAAAACCAGCTGCAGCATGCGCCGGATGTCGGCATCGTCATCCACGACTTCGATCAGGGCTTGGTTGGACATGGGGGTTTGTCAATACAGTAGAAATTTCATTTTAACGACAGACCAAAGGCCTTGGCGTGTGGTCATGCCCTTGAGCTGGCTTCATTT
Organism: Comamonadaceae bacterium; assembly: GCA_027486495.1. GTDB lineage: Bacteria > Pseudomonadota > Gammaproteobacteria > Burkholderiales > Burkholderiaceae_C > Limnohabitans_A. Next base: position 9,751 of record JAIXOZ010000004.1, read on the forward strand.
CAGCCACGTCTTGCGCCAATGGGTGATGGCGGCTGGCTTGAAATGTTTTGTTGGTTGAAGCAGGGCGTTTGGCCCCTTTGTGCAAAAGTGATTGGGACCGTTCACAATGACCACAAGCCTTTTCACAACCAGGTCCATCACATGATCATCCGCACTTCTTCTTCTGGATTTTTGCATCCTGTGCCCAGCGACATCACCAGTCTGGCGGCTTACCAATCCCGTCGCGACCTGATGCGTCAACTGGCTGCGGGCTCGGCTGGCTTGGCCTTGGCGGGCTGGGGCCTGCGTGATGCCCAAGCTCAAATGGCCCGCTCCGGGCAGCTGCCGCCGCTGGCATCGGTGCCCTCCAAACTGGCCGGAGCGATGGTTCTGGACAAGGCCACGCCCTACAAAGATGCCACCACGTACAACAACTTCTACGAATTCGGCACCGACAAGGCCGACCCGGCCAAACGGGCTCATACCCTTCAGACCGATCCCTGGAGTGTGGAGATCGAGGGCTTGGTCAAGAAGCCGGCCCGCGTGAACCTGGAAGACCTGATGAAGTGGGCCGCCATGGAAGAGCGCATTTACCGCCTGCGCTGCGTGGAAGGCTGGTCAATGGTCATCCCTTGGGTGGGCTATTCGCTGGCCGATCTGATCCGGCGTGTGGAGCCCTTGCCGGGTGCCAAGTTTGTGGAGTTCGTGACCCAAGCCGACCCCAAAACCATGCCAGGGCTGCGCTCCAGTGTGATCGATTGGCCCTATGTTGAAGGCTTGCGAATGGACGAGGCCTTGCATCCACTGACCTTGCTGGCTTTTGGAATGTATGGCGAGGTGATGCCCAAGCAAAACGGTGCACCTCTGCGTCTGGTGGTGCCATGGAAGTATGGCTTTAAGAGCAGCAAGAGCCTGGTCAAGATCCGTTTCACGGACAAGCAGCCGGTCATATCCTGGGAGAAATCTGCCCCTCAGGAGTATGGTTTTTATTCCAACGTGAACCCGAATGTGGACCACCCGCGTTGGAGCCAGGCCACCGAGCGGCGCATCGGCGAAGACGGTTTGCTGGCTAAAAAGCGCAAGACGCTCATGTTCAACGGCTACGAGACACAGGTCGGCCAGTTGTACGCAGGTATGGACCTGAAAAAGTTCTTCTGATGCCTTGGCGGGCCAAAGTCTTGAGGGCATGAGGTCGGCGCTTCGTCATCCCGCCGCTTGGTGGGCTTTGTTGGTGCTCGGTTGCTTGCCCTGGGCCTGGTTGCTGGCGCAAACCCTGCAGGACCAGTTGGGGCCCAACCCCGCAGAAGCCCTGATCCGTTCCACTGGCGACTGGACGATGCGCAGCCTGTGCGTGGTGCTGGCTGTGAGCCCTTTGCGCACTTGGTTGGGCTGGCCAGAGTTGCTGCGCTTTCGGCGCATGCTGGGCTTGCTGGTGTTTGGCTATGCCAGTTTGCACTTGCTGTGCTACGTCTGGTTTGACATGGGCTTTGACTTTGCCGACACGCTGCAAGACCTCTTCAAGCGCCCTTTCATCTGGTTGGGTTTCAGTGCTTTTGTGATCTTGCTGGCGCTGGCTGCTACTTCGTTCAACCGCGCCGTGCGCTGGCTGGGTGGCAAGCGCTGGCAAATGCTGCACCGGGGTGTGTATGGGGTGGCCGTGCTGGCCGTGCTGCACTTTTGGTGGATGAGGGCGGGCAAGCAGGACTTTGACGAGGTGCTGGTTTATGCGGGCATCTTGGCGGTTTTGCTGGGTTGGCGTTTACTGCGGCGGGCGCGGCGATCCTGAGCGCTCATGCGGGCACTGCGCAGCCTGACCGGCTGTGCATCACATGTCAGACCAATTGCTCCAGCGCAAAAGTGTCAAACGCCGATTCGCGTTGGCGAATCAGGTGGGCCTTGGTGCCGTCTACCAGGATTTCAGCCGCACGGCCTCGGGTGTTGTAGTTGCTGGCCATGCTCATGCAGTAAGCGCCCGCCGACAACACAGCAAGCACGTCACCCGCGGCTACCCGCATCTGTCGGTCGCGGCCGATCCAGTCGCCGCTTTCGCACACAGGGCCGACCACGTCGTACACGACACCATCGCCTGAGCGGGGTGTCACGGGCACGATCTGGTGAAAGGCTTGGTACATGGCTGGGCGGGGCAGGTCGTTCATGGCGGCATCGATGATGCAGAAATTCTTTTGCTCACCGGGTTTGAGGTACAGCACCTCGGTCAGGCACACACCCGCGTTGCCCACCAGTGAGCGGCCGGGCTCGACCATGAGTTGGCGCTGGCCGTAACCACGCGTATCGAGCTTGTTCAGCAGTTGCGCCCAAAGCGCATCGGCATCGGGCGGGGTGTCGCCGTTGTAGTTGATGCCTAGACCGCCACCAAAGTCAATGTGGTGGATCGGAATGCCCGCCGACTCGACCTCGGCCACCAGGTCCAGCACGCGGTCCATGGCATCCAGGTAGGGCGTACTGTCTGTGATTTGCGAGCCGATGTGGCAATCGATGCCCACCACTTTCAAGCCCGGCAGGCTGGCCGCATGACGGTAGGCGCGCAGGGCTTCTTCGTGCGCGATGCCAAATTTGTTGCCTTTGAGCCCAGTGGAAATGTAAGGGTGCGTCTTGGGGTCGACATTGGGGTTCACGCGCAGGCTGACCGGGGCTTGTTTGCCCAGACTCACGGCCACGTCGCTCAACACATCAAGTTCGGCTTCGCTTTCCACATTGAAGCAAGCAATGCCCACTTGCAGCGCTTGTTTCATTTCATGACGGGTTTTGCCCACCCCCGAAAAAATGACCTTGGCCGGGTCGCCGCCTGCGGCCAGCACGCGGGCCAGTTCGCCGCCCGAGACGATGTCAAAGCCGCAACCGGCCTCGGTAAACACCTGCAGGATGGCCAGGCTGGAATTGGCCTTCATGGCGTAGCAAATTTGCGCCTGTCGTCCGGCAAAGCCGCGCTGGTAGGCGGCCAAGGCCGACAGCATGGCGGCTTTGGAGTACACAAACAAGGGCGTACCGTGTTCGTGGGCCAATTGGGACAGCGCTACGCCCTCCACATGCAACTGGTCGGCCGCATAGGCGATGTGGGGTTGTCCTGGAAGTGCGGTGTTAGAGGTCATGGGTTAAGAGGGATTGGGGGAGGAAAAGGTGCAGCAAAAGGAACATCAAATAGGTGGGCGTCAACAGGGCTTGAGCTTGGGTCTGTGCTCGCTATCAAGGCGTTGCAAAAGGAATCGGTTGCGGTGTGGTGACTTGGCCAGAGGGTGCAGGCGCGCTTGGCGAGGCCTTAGGGGCCGAGTGCAGCGGATACAGTGTTTGGGGCAAGGTGGCTCGTCCGGCCGAAGCCGGCGTGGTGGGCAGGACCAGGGGGCCGCGTTGACCGCAAGCGCTCAATACGGCCGCACCGCCAACAAGGGCATGCAGCATGACTAGAATCTTCATCACCTTCAACATGCTGCGATTGTAATGACCGACCTTGAATTTCTGGACCAAGCTGAACGCCTTTTGGCGGGCGTAGAGATCAGCTGCGATCGCCTCAACGACGACACCGATGCCGATGTGGACAACCAACGGGTGGGTGGCATGATCACTTTGACCTTTCCCAACCGCAGTCAGATCGTGATCAATTTGCAAAAGCCCCTGCACGAAGTCTGGCTGGCGGCCCGCTGTGGCGGTTTCCATTACAAGTTTGACGGCACGCACTGGCAAGACACCAAGGGCCAGGGGGAGTTTTGGCAGAGCCTGTCACGCTATGCCTCGGAACAGGCCCGGCAAAACTTGATCTTTGCACCCTGAGTGCTCAAGGTCGACGCGTTGTTTTTGAGGATGCGCGGCTCAGTTTCTGAACAGGTCCAAAATCCGCTTGCGTTCTTCTTCGGGGGGCAGAGATTCAGTCTGACCGTTGGCGTTTGCACCGATTGAAGAAATGCCATTGTTGCCAGCAAACTCTGGGTACATCCAATCGCCGCCCATTCGCACCAAATCTTCGGGAGGTGCGGGTTCGGTGATCGGCAGATTGCGCAGGGTTGTTTCCATGTATTTGATCCACACAGGCAAGCTCAGACCCCCCCCGGTTTCACGGTCTCCAAGTTTGCGGGGTGTGTCATAACCTATCCAGACCACGGCGGCAACTTGGCTATGGTAGCCCGCAAACCAGGCGTCCATGGCATCGTTGGTGGTGCCGGTTTTTCCGTAGATGTCTGACCGTTTGAGGGTTGCTTGTGCCCGGGCAGCGGTGCCAGAACGGGTGACTTCTTGCATCAAGCTGGTCATGACGAAAGCGTTGCGTTGGGGAATCACGCGTTGTGATGCATCGTTGAGTTGAGGCGGGGGGCTGTCAACCAACAGCCGATCCTTGTAGTCGGTGATGCGGTTGATCAAGTGGGGACTGACTCGGTAGCCGCCATTGGCAAAAACCGAGTAACCCGTGGCCATTTGCATGACCGTGACCGAGCCTGCACCCAAGGCCATGGTCAGGTAGGGTGGGTGCTTGTCGGCGTCAAAGCCAAAGCGGGTGACCCACTCTTGTGCCGGGCGAGTACCTACCGATTGCAACACCCGAATGGAGACCATGTTCTTGGATTTGGCCAAGCCGGTGCGCAAACTCATGGGGCCATCAAATTTGCCGTCGTAGTTTTTGGGCTCCCACGGCTGGCCGCCCGTCACGCCGCCATCAAAAAACAAGGGTGCGTCGTTGACCATGGTCGCAGGGGACATGCCTTTTTCCAATGCAGCCGAGTAAATGAAGGGCTTGAAGCTGGAGCCAGGCTGTCGCCAAGCCTGGGTGACATGGTTGAATTTGTTTTTGGCAAAGTCAAAGCCGCCAACCAAGGCACGAATGGCGCCGGTTTGAGGGGTCAAGGCCACAAAGGCGCCTTCGACCTCGGGCAACTGAGTGAGCTCCCATTGGCCTTTGGGCAGTTGAACGATGCGCACCACAGCGCCTTTGCGGATTCGCCGGGCTGCGGGAGCCTTGTCTGAAAGGCCAGATTCGACCGGGCTGAGGCCCTCGCCAGTGATGGTGATTTGCTCACTGTTTTGTCGAACCACCACCACTTTTTTGCTGGAAGCCTCGAGCACGACCGCCGACATCACATCACCGTTGTCCGGGTGGTCTTCCAAGGTCTCGTCAATCAAGTCTTCGGCCAGTTTGGGGTCGTTGGGCAGGTTGATGAATTTTTCAGGCCCACGGTAAACCTGGCGGCGCTCGTAGTCCATCAGGCCTTGGCGCAATGCCTGGTAGGCGACCATTTGGTCTTGCGACTGAATGGTGGTGTAAACATTCAGCCCGCGGGTGTAAGTCTCCTGGCCGTATTGGGCAAACACCATTTGCCTAACTGTTTCAGCAACAAACTCGGCGTGCAGGTTTTTTTTGTAGCCAGAAGATTTCAAAGCCAAAGGCTCGGCTTTGGCTTGCGCAGCCTGTTTCGCGGTGATGTAGCCGTTTTCTTCCATGCGCTCGATGATGTAGAGCTGGCGTGAGCGGGCACGTTTGGGGTTGGCGATGGGGTTGAAGGCCGAGGGCGCTTTAGGCAGGCCAGCGAGCATGGCCGCTTCTGCAATGGAGATGTTTTTGAGTGTTTTACCAAAGTAGGTCTCAGCCGCCGAGGCAAAACCATAGGCCCGGTTGCCTAGGAAGATCTGGTTCATGTAGATCTCCAGAATCTGGTCCTTGGTCAACAAGTGTTCGAGCTTGTAGGTCAGCAGGATTTCGTAAATCTTGCGGGTGTAGGTTTTCTCGGAAGACAGGTAGACATTGCGTGCCACCTGCATGGTGATGGTGGATGCGCCTTGGCTTTTCAAGCGTCCGATGTTGGCGATACCCGCACGCAAAATGCCCAAGTAGTCCACGCCACCGTGGTCATAAAAGCGGTTGTCCTCGATGGAAAGCACCGCGTCTTTCATGATTTGTGGAATCTCCTTGATGGGCGTGAGGTTGCGTCTCTCCTCTCCAAACTCGCCCATCAACTGACCATCGGCGGTGAACACACGCAGGGGCAGTTTGGGCTTGTAGTTGGCCAAATCCGAGATGTCTGGCAAGTTGGGGTAGGCCGTCACCATGGCCACGCCCACGACCATCAGCAAACAAAACAAGCCTGCCGCAAGCAAGCCCAAGCCCCACAAGGCCAGCTTGACCAACCATGCCCATGCCTTGGAAGCCGAGGGCTTGGTCTCTGGTCTTTTGGGGGTGTCGGGTGAAGTGTCTTGGTAGGGCATAGGGCTTGGGGAGGGGCGGCCAGCGGATTACCGGACGTCTTGCATTATAAAAATTCTGCAGAGCAGCGCAGCCACAGGTCGGAATTTATGAATACTTTTGGTATAAAAATGGATTGTTTGTTCGCCAAAATCATGTTACAAAACTTGTCAACACAAGCCATCTTGGGCTTGAACAGGGGGGATCATGCCATCTTGGTCTCGGTTTTGGCAGCATGTGGCCCATCGTCCGGCCCAGCAGGCTTGGGGCTTGGCCTGTGATGGCTCGGGTTGGGCCTTGGTGGGCTTGTCTTGGCAAAAAGCTGCGGGCATACGGGTTCACGCCACAGAGAAAATCGTGCCTGCTGGCGATGACTTGACGGGTGTTGGTTTTGGCAGCGGTTTAAGGCAACGGGCGGTTCACTCTCGCCAACGGGTTTCTGTGGGCTTGACCCAAGAGGAGGTGATCCAAGGGGTGCTGGAGTTGCCTGCGCAATTGTCCCGTGATGACTGGGCCGCAGAAGTGCAGCTGGAAGTGGCCCAGTTGTTGGGTTTGGAGCCGGATGAAGTCAATTTTGATTTCCAGTCCGACCCTGTGAGCGATGGTTTGCTGTCACGCGTGCATTGGGTCGGTTGCGATCAGGCGCGCATCCTGGCGCTGCGGGATGAAGTGCGTTCGGCCGGTTGGCGGCTTGACAGCGTGGAGCCCGCTTGGCATGCGGCCCAAAGGGCTGCGATCTATCTCAAAGGGGGTCTGGACAGTTTGCTGACGCAAGCCCCGCAAGACTGGCAATTTGATTTGACCCCGAATTTGAGCCCTGGTCATGAGCTGCCAACCAGCGGGTTTGATGTGGGATCGGACCTGGTGTTGAAGCAAGCCCTGCAATCGGCTGCAGGGCCTCGTCTGGTGGCCTCAGGTCTCGCACTCAAGGTCTGGCTTTGATGAAATCTTTCAACCTCTTGCAGTATCCGGCTTTGGCCAGCCAGCGCCGAAGATTTCACAGCAGGTGGACTTCTTTGAGTGGTTTGTTGGTGGGCAGCCTGACGGGCTTTGGGCTGATGTCAGTGGTCCAGGAAAAGCATTTGCAGCGGGTGCAAGAGGGGGTTGCTTTACAGTCCCATTTGAAACAGGTGCAACAGCAGCAGACGCAAGACAAGGTCCTGCAGGCGCAGCAAAACACTTGGCTGCAGCAACATGCGCGCGTCCAAGCGCTCAGTGCGCAGCAAAGCAGATGGGAGGCATTGCATCAGGCCTTGCTGTTCGAAGCGGGGCCTGACTCGGTGCAATTGCTGCGTTTGCAACTCGATGCGCAAACCCTGGAGTTGCACGGCCAGGCCAAAGATGTGCAGCGCATGGCACAGGCGCGAGCGCGTTTGTCCAAGCCCTTGTCCGAGCCACCGATGGCCACCACTTGGACGCTGGTCAGTTTGGTGAATGTGGCCGGCGCTGAAGGGGTTTCCCCCCAAGCGCCGCTGGAGTTCGTTTGGCAGGTGCCTTGGCCGCAGGTGGGGTCGGGATCAATGTCGGCGGCTGCGACGCAAAACCTGCGGTTTGATGTGGCAGATAAGGCGCGACCCTGATGCGATCAGGCTCGTGGATGTGGCCAGCTTGGCCCCTCGCCTGGCGATTGGGTTGGCCCAGCTTGTGGCGCGACCGTTGGCGCTGGTTGGCACGCCGCTGGGCGTTTGCAATGGGTGGTTTGCTGGTGGGCATGCTGGGGGTGGTTGGCTGGCAGTTCGAGGCCTTCCAAACGCTGCGCGAAAGCGAGGCGCATGTGCTTGACCTGAAGGCAAAACTCCTGGCGCAAGTGCAGACAGCGCAGATCAAGCCTGCGCCTGGGGCTGCTTTGATTACACCAACAGGTCCGCCTCCTGTCATGGCCAAGTGGCCAGTCCAAGGCACGCAGGCAGCGGTCTGGCCGCAACTGGAGCGTTGGATGGCGCAACATGGCTTGCGCCTGCTGTCCTTGCGGCCAGAGCCAGCCAGCCCCTTGGGTGCTTGGCCGAGTCAGGCGGTGGCATTGCAACTGCAGGGACGTTTTGACGATTGGGTGATCGCGTGGGCCGCCTTGAACGCGCAAGGCCCGGTGTGGGGCATGGAGCGTTTACGAATCACACCCCAAGAGGGTGGGGTGGCCATCGATGCCGTGCTGCGACTTTGGCTGTCCCCCGAGGCAACGCTCATGTCCAATTCTGACGGGACACCCAAGCCCACCGAGTGGATGCCAGCGCCGGTGCTCAAAGGTCGGCACCTTGGGGCGCTAGCGCCCGTCTTTGTGACGACGGGTTTGCCGTCAGAGACCTCGTCCGGTGTGACCGCTGGACTCAAGGCGGTGGACCCCTTGCCCCTTTCCGCTGGGAGGGCGTTTCGATCAAGCGCCAAGGCGCTTGAAAGCCTTGATTCGCGCCCGCCCACGCCCATGCCGACGGTGTCGCCCGACCCCGCCGATTGGCCTTTGGATCAGGTCCGTTTGGTGGGTGTTTGGCAGCAAGGGCAAAGCGTACATCCCATTTTGGTGGCCGGGCCGCACTGGACACTTGCCCGTTTGGGTCAGCGCATCGGACCGCAAGGCCATGTGGTCAACAGCATTTTTGCCGGGGAGGTGCATTTGCGTGCTGCGCAAGGCCCGGTGTGGGTGATCGGTTTGGAAAAGGCAAAACCATGAGATCCAGTTCACTTCCCTTGGCTGCGTCACCAAGCCAGATGTGGCGTGCTGCACTGTGCGGCTGGAGCTTGTGCATGGCACCTGGCTTGGGGGCGCAAAGTCCACAGCTGACCAAGTCGGATGGGCTGGTGGCGGTGTTGGCGTTGAAGAGCGAGCCCACGCCGAGTCACTCGGACGATAGGCGTCCCATCAGCCTGAATTTCCAGAACGTCGAAATCACCACTTTGCTGCAGGTGTTTGCCGAGTTCACCGGCTTGAACCTGGTGGCCACCGACAGTGTGAAAGGTCAGGTGACTGTGCGCTTGACCGATGTGCCTTGGCCCCAAGCTTTGCAAATTGTGTTGCAGTCCAAGGGTCTGGCTTCGCGTCAGGACGGGCGTGTGCTGTGGGTGGCCCCGCAGCACGAATGGGCTCAGCGCGAAAAAATGCAACTCGACGCGCAAGCCGCGCTGGAAGCGGTGAGTCCGGTGCAAATGATGAGCATGCGATTGCAATATGCCCGCGCCACCGATGTGGCCCAGCGCCTGCAAGGCGCCGGATCGGGTGGGGGTGGCCGCTGGCTCAGCAGTCGAGGCAGCGTGCTGGCTGAGCCGCGGACCAACCAGTTGTTCATCTCTGATTTGCCACAGCGCTTGGCAGAGGTTCGGAAACTGTTGGCCCTGGTGGACATTCCGGTGCGTCAGGTGCTGATCGAAGCCCGCATTGTCGAAGCGGACGATCAGTTCGGGCAATCGCTGGGCGTGCGTTTGGGGGCAGGCTTGGCGGTACCTTTGCGTGTGAACCAGCGCGCCAACACCTTGGCGTTGGGGGCTGGCAATGCCGAGACCGGCGCGGGGGTGGTCACAGGCAACCAGGTCAAGTTGCCTGCAGGCTCGGCGGGACAGACTTTGAACACGCCTGCCAGTTTTGCCGTGTCTTTGTTCAACGCTGCGGCCGACCGATTCATCAATGTAGAGATCTCTGCGCTGGAAGCCGATGGACGAGGCAAAGTGGTCTCGCGCCCGCGGGTGGTCACGGCGGATCAGACCAAGGCCTTGATCGAGCAAGGCACCGAATTGCCATATCAAACCGCGTCGGCCAGTGGCGCGACCTCCATCACCTTTCGCAAGGCCAACCTGAAACTGGAGGTCACACCCCAAATCACCCCCGATGGCTCGGTGGTGCTGGAGGTGGATGTCAACCGCGACAGCGTGGGCCAGGTCACGCCGGCCGGATTTGCCATCAACACCAAGCACGTCAAAACTCAGGTGCGGGTCGAGGACGGCGGCACCGTGGTGCTGGGCGGTATTTACGAGGAAACAGACCGCGACAACGAAGCCAAGGTCCCGGGTTTGGGGGATGTGCCGGGATTGGGTTGGTTGTTCAAGAACCGCGACAAGGCGCAGCGCAAAAGCGAATTGCTGATTTTTCTGACGCCCCGTGTCATGGCCGATGGCACCATGACCGTCACGCCCTGAGATGACCGCCAATCAAAGTGTGTCTGTTCATGCCGCTGTTCAGGCCAGGGCCCCAAACCACCTCGAATACACTTGCAGACCTTGATCCCCCAACCCCAACTTGGGGGCTGAAGCCGATTATTTCTGCAAGAGACTGCACTTGAGCATCATTTTTGTGGGCCTTCCAGGCTCTGGCAAAACCACCATTGGACGCCAGTTGGCGCGTCGTCTGGGCTTGACCTTTGTCGACTCTGACCATGTGATCGAGCACCGCTTGGGCTGCTCGATCCGTGAGTTTTTTGCGCGTGAGGGTGAGGTCAGTTTCCGGGATCTGGAGCAAGAGGTGATTGACGAGCTGACCCAAACGCATCAAGGCGTGATAGCCACGGGTGGTGGGGCCGTATTGCGCGATGCCAATCGACGTCACCTGCACGAACGCGGCCAGGTGATTTACCTGCGATCCACGCCGGAAGATGTGTTCAGACGCGTGCGCCATGACAACGCCCGTCCTTTGCTCCAGGTGGACGATCCGCTCGGCCGATTGCGCACCTTGTTCGAGGCGCGTGACCCGCTTTACCGTGAAGCGGCTCACTTTGTGATCGAAACGGGCAGACCCTCGGTGGCCATGCTCGTCAACATGATTTGCATGCAGCTTGAATTGGCAGGGCACTTGCCGTTGAAAGAAACGGTCAGGCCAGCCCCCGGCCCCTGAACGAATGGCAGCTTGGCGCTTGCAAAATCCATCGCTGAATGCCCCTGATTTACCCTGATTTGAGCAAGTGCATGGTTTCTTGCCGTGAAATTGGTGCAAAATAGAACGATCGTTCTTTTTTGAGGCGCCATGACCGATCAAAAATCCCCCTCCAAAGTTGAAGGCTCTCCAGCGCCAGAGGCGGGCCGTCGCGTGCTGATCAAAGGCCAGCAAACCAAAGCCGTGATCATCGACGCGGCGCTGGGTTTGGCTTCACAAATTGGTCTCGAAGGCCTTTCCATCGGCGCTGTGGCAGAGGTTACCGGCATGAGCAAGTCGGGCGTATTTGCCCATTTTGGATCGCGCGAAGAACTTCAAATATCTGTCATCCGTGAATACCACGACCGTTTTGAGGCCGAGGTGTTTTACGCCGCCATGCAAAAGCCCAGAGGTCTGCCCCGCCTTCAGGCCCTGTTTGACAACTGGATGGTGCAGACCTCGGCCGAGATCGACTCGGGCTGCATTTACATCAGTGGTGCGGTGGAATTTGACGACCGAAGCGGCCCGGTGCGCGATGCACTGGCCTCATCGTGGTCCACTTGGCAAACCGCTTTGTGCCGGGCCGTCGAGTTGGCTCATGACGAAGGCCAGCTCAGCCGCGCGTCCGACGCCCATCAGATCGCTTTTGAAATTCATGGCTTGATTTTGGCGCTGCATTACGAAGCCCGTTTTTTGCGCAACCCCAGCGCTGCCGACCGTGCCCGCCAAGGCTTTCAGCACATCCTGACCCGCTACGCAGGCGCTGGCCCAATGGTCGCCGCCGAGCCCGTTGTCGACACCCAATCGCCCAAGCTGGTGGCGGTACCCAAGGCCCGTCGCAAGCCAGCGAACGATTGATTTTTCCGATTCTCACATCAATACCGATTCCAGGAGTTTTCCCATGCCCGTCTACACCCCGCCCCTTCGCGACATGCAGTTTGTCTTGCACGAGTTGCTCAACGTGAGCGCCGAGCTCAAGGCCTTGCCCAAGCACATCGACACCGACGCCGACACCATCAACGCGGTGCTCGAAGAGGGTGGCAAATTTGCCGCTGAGGTGGTGTTTCCCATCAACATCTCGGGCGATACCCAAGGCTGCCAGCTCAACCGCGACACGCACGAGGTCAAAGCACCCGATGGTTTCAAAGAAGCCTATGCGCTTTACGTGGCGGGTGGCTGGCCATCGCTGAGCTGCGACCCCGCGTTCGGCGGTCAGGGCCTGCCCTTTGTGGTCAACCAGTGTTTTTACGAGATGCTCAACTCGTCCAACCAGGCTTGGACCATGTACCCGGGGCTGAGCCACGGCGCTTACGAATGCCTGCATGCCCACGGCACGCCCGAGCAAAAAGCCCTGTATTTGCCCAAGCTGACCAGCGGCGAATGGACCGGCACCATGTGCCTGACCGAGCCGCATTGCGGCACCGATCTGGGCATGCTGCGCACCAAGGCCGAGCCGCAGGTCGATGGCACTTACAAGCTCAGCGGTCAGAAGATTTTCATCAGCGCGGGCGAGCACGACCTGGCTCCCAACATCGTGCACCTGGTGTTGGCCCGCCTGCCCGATGCGCCTCCCGGCAGCAAAGGCATCAGCCTCTTCATCGTGCCCAAATTCAATGTGGCCGCCGACGGCAGCATGGGTGAGCGCAACGGCATTTACTGCGGTGGCCTGGAGCACAAGATGGGCATCCACGGCAACGCCACTTGCCAGATGGTGTTGGACGGCGCGGTGGGCACACTGGTGGGCCAGCCCAACAAAGGTTTGGCCGCCATGTTCGTGATGATGAACGCCGCCCGCCTGGGTGTGGGCAACCAGTCGCTGGGCCTGACCGAAGTGGCCTACCAAAATGCCCTGGCCTATGCCAAAGACCGTGTGCAAATGCGCTCCCTCACGGGCGTCAAGGCGCCAGGCAAACCGGCCGACCCGATCATCGTGCACCCCGATGTGCGCCGCATGCTCATGACTGCCAAGGCCTATGCCGAAGGTGGCCGCGCCCTGGCTTGCTACTGCGCCTTGTTGCTCGACAAAGAACTCAACCACCCCGACGAAGCGGTGCGTGCCGAGGCCGCTGAAGTGGTGGCCTTGCTCACGCCCATTGTCAAAGCCTTCACCACCGACAACGCTTGGGAAGCCACATCGGCCTGCCAGCAGGTCTTTGGGGGCCACGGCTACATCAAGGAGTGGGGCATGGAGCAGTTCGTGCGCGACGCCCGCATCAACATGATCTACGAAGGCACCAACACCATCCAGTCGCTCGACTTGCTGGGCCGCAAAGTGCTGGGCAACCAGGGCGCCACCCTCAAGAAATTCGGCAAGCTGGTGGAGCAATTGGTCAAGGCCGAAATGGCCAACGAAGCCATGGGTGAGATCATCAAGCCACTGGCCGATTTGGGTCAAAAGCTCACGCAGCTCACAGGCGAAGTGGGCATGAAAGCCATGAGCAATGCCGACGAAGTAGGCGCAGCGGCCGTGGACTACCTGCGCGTGGTGGGTCACCTGGTGTTGGGCTACTTCTGGGCCCGCTCGGCGCAGATCGCTCTGGCCAAATTGGCCGAAGCCGAAGAGGAGGCTCAACGCCCCGACTCGTTCTACCAAGCCAAGCTGCAAACGGCGCGTTTTTACTTCACCCGCCTGATGCCCGAAACCTCCAGCCTCATGCGCCGGATCCGTGCGGGCAGCGAGGTGCTGATGGACACCGACGCCGCATTGGCTTAAAACGCCTCGCGCATCCCATCTCTTAAACCCAATCCGCAGGACACCCCCATGATCAAAACCATTTTCACACTGAGCATCGGTCTGATGAGCTTGGCCGCCCACGCCCAAATGAGCCCGGTGGGCTTGTGGCGCAGCATCGACGATGCCACCCAACAGCCTAAAGCCGAAATCCGAATCACCCAAAATGTGGCAGGGGGCTTGTCTGGAGTGGTCGAAAAAGGACTGCAAAACAACCCCAACACCGACCCCAACTGCAATCTGTGTACCGATGACCGCAAGGGTAAACCCAAAATCGGACTTGAGATCATCCGGGGCGGTCAACAAGGCGACGGCAAGCCGGTGTGGGAGGGTGGGAAAATCCTCGATCCCGAAAACGGCAAGAACTACAGCCTGCGCCTGACCCCCATCGAGGGCGGAAAAAAGCTGGAAGTTCGAGGCTACATCGGTACCCCCATGTTGGGTCGCACCCAAACCTGGATTCGAGTTCAGTAAACCCTCTCGCTTGGCAAGACCCCACCAAAAGGACCTTCATGTCTGACATCCTGACCCACATTGACGCGGGGGTGATGACCATCACCTTCAACCGCCTGGACAAAAAGAACTCCATCACCTCGTCCATGTACGCAGCCATGGCCGACGCTGTGGCCCAAGCTGGAGCCGACCCTGCCGTTCGGGTGGTGGTGTTTCAGGGGCACGAAAGCATCTTCAGTGCAGGCAATGACATCGGTGACTTTTTGAACCAGCCACCCAGCACGCAAGAGTCGCCTGTGTTCCGTTTCCTGCGCGGCATCGCGACTTTCGAGAAGCCGTTGCTCGCCGCTGTGGCCGGGCCGGCTGTGGGCATCGGCACCACCATGCTGTTCCATTGCGACCTGGTCTATGCCGGTGACAACGCCGCGTTTTCCATGCCTTTTGTCAATCTGGGTCTTTGCCCCGAGGCGGCCTCCAGCCTGCTGGCGCCGCGCATGTTCGGTTACCACCGCGCTGCCGAAGCCCTGCTCATGGGTGAGCCCTTCTTTGCCGAAGCCGCGCAAGAAGTCGGTCTGGTCAACCGCGTGGTGCCACCCACCGAAGTCAACGGCTACGCGCAGGCGCAGGCCCGAAAGCTGGCCGCCAAGCCTTTGTCCTCCCTCATCGCCACCAAGCGCCTCATGAAAGGCGATCAGCAAGCTGTTCTGCAAAAGATGGACGAAGAAGGCCAAAGCTTTGGCCGCATGCTGCGCGAACCCGCTGCCAAAGAGGCGTTTGGCGCGTTCATGGAAAAGCGCAAGCCCGACTTTTCCAAACTTTGAAGGCTCGGGGCTGCCGAGCGCGGTTCTTCCCTAGAATCACAGGCATGCCCCAACGTTCACCTGACCCCATTGTTCTGGAACCCGAGTACATCGAAGGTTTTTGCCAGATCCACGAAGAAAAAATCGTCTTCAACAAAACCTTGGGCCTGAAGCTGGTCAAGGTCACGCCCGAGGGCGTGGAAGCCCGCATCGACATGCGGCCTGAGTTGGTGGGGCACTTTGCCTACAACCGCATCCATGGCGGCGTCATCAGCGCGGTGCTGGACGCCATCGGCAGCGCGGCCGTGATGGCCGCAATGGCCGTCAAACACATGGACGAACCACCCCTCAAACGCTTGGAGCGCTTTGCCAAGCTGGGCACCATCGACTTGCGGGTGGACTACTTGCGCCCTGGCATTGGCGAGCACTTCACCATCACGGCCAACGCCTTGCGCGTGGGCTCGCGTGTGGGGTCATCGCGCATGGAGTTTTTTGGACCCGACGGGACCTTGATGTCCACGGGCGCTGCGGCTTACATCGTCTCCTGAGCGGCACAAGACGAATCACTCGGCAGGCACGGGCCGGGGCTTGCCTTGATCGTCCACGGCCACATAGGTCAGGTTCGCTTCGGTGACCTTGATGTATTGGCCCTGCAGCTGAAAGCGTTCTGCAAACACCTCGACCTTGACCGTGACGGAGGTGCGACCCACGCGCACGATGCGCGAGAAGAACGACAGGATGTCGCCCACCTTGACGGCTTGCTTGAAGATGAACTCGTTCACCGCCACCGTGACCATGCGGCCCCGTACGCGCCGTGCGGGCAACACCGCACCCGCCAAGTCGACCTGCGCCATGACCCAGCCCCCAAAAATATCGCCGCTCGCATTGCAGTCGGCGGGCATGGGAATGACCTTGAGCACCAGCTCTTGGTCGGTGGGCAAAGACACGGTGTTGGGGTGTGGGGCGTCAGACATGGGCACAATCGGTGGTTAACGTTCAATTGGATTGTCCCTTATGCGCCACCACGGCGAAACCGCTGCCCCTGCTTCTCCCCATGCCCCTGGCACCAAGCCCGGCGCTGTGACGCCCACGCCGCCCGGCAACGACTGGAAAACCTTGTCGCGGCTCTTGCCCTATTTGTGGGAATACAAATGGCGTGTGGTCATTGCGCTCAGCCTCATGGTGTGCGCCAAGCTCGCCAACGTGAGTGTGCCTTTGCTGCTCAAGGAGCTGGTGGACGCCATGAGCCTCAAGCCCGGTGACCCGCAGGCCGTGTTGGTGGTGCCGGTGGCCTTGTTGGTGGGTTACGGTGCATTGCGCTTGATGACATCCGCCTTTACCGAGTTGCGCGAGTTGGTGTTTGCCAAAGCCACACAAGGTGCTTCGCGCAGCATTGCCTTGCAGACCTTTGAGCATTTGCATGCTTTGAGTCTGCGTTTCCATTTGGCGCGACAGACCGGGGGCATGACACGCGACATCGAGCGCGGCGTGCGCGGCATCGAGTCGCTGATCTCGTATTCGCTCTACAGCATCATTCCTACCTTGGTTGAGGTGGGCCTGGTGCTGACGATTTTGGCGGTCAAATTCGACGCCTGGTTCGCGGGCATCACTTTGGCGGCCTTGGCGTTTTATATTTTCTTCACCGTGCGCGTGACCGAGTGGCGCACGCAGTTCCGCAAACAGGCCAACGAGTTCGATTCGGCCGCGCACACGCGGGCGGTTGACTCGCTGTTGAACTACGAAACCGTCAAATACTTTGGCAATGAGCGATTCGAGGCGGGCCGCTATGACGAAAGCTTGGAGCGCCTGCGCTTGTCGCGCCTGAAGGCACAAACCTCTTTGTCCTTGCTCAACACCGGGCAGCAGCTCATCATTGCGGCCGCTTTGGTGACCATGCTGTGGCGGGCTACCGAAGGCGTGGTGGCAGGGCGCATGACCTTGGGCGATTTGGTCATGATCAATGCCTTCATGATCCAGCTCTACATTCCGCTCAACTTTTTGGGGGTGCTGTACCGCGAAATCAAACAAAGCCTGACCGACTTGGACAAGATGTTTGTGCTGATGGACCGCGAGCGCGAAGTCGCCGATGCGCCGGGCGCAGCTGCGTTGGCTTTGGAAGGCGCACCCGATGTGGTGTTTGACCGCGTGTCATTCGCTTACGAAAGTGACCGCCCGATCCTGAAAGACATCAGTTTCACCATCCCTGCGGGTAAAACGGTGGCGGTGGTGGGGCCGTCGGGTTCGGGCAAGTCCACGTTGGCGCGTTTGATGTTCCGGTTTTACGACGTGCAGCAAGGCTTCATACGCATCGCGGGGCAGGACATCCGCGAGGTCACGCAATCGAGCGTGCGCCAAGCCTTGGGCATCGTGCCGCAAGACACGGTGCTCTTCAACGACAGCGTGGCCTACAACATCGCCTACGGTCGCCCGGGCGCCAGCCAGGCCGAGATTGAGGGCGCGGCGCGTTCGGCCCGCATCCACGACTTCATTGCCTCCACGCCCAAGGGCTACCAAACCTCGGTGGGTGAGCGCGGCTTGAAATTGTCGGGCGGTGAAAAGCAGCGCGTGGCGATTGCCCGCACCTTGCTCAAAGACCCGCCAATTCTGGTGTTCGACGAAGCCACATCGGCGCTGGACTCGGCCAACGAACGCGCGATCCAGGCCGAGTTGGCCAGCGTGGCGCAAAACAAAACCACGTTGGTCATTGCGCACCGCTTGTCCACGGTGGTGGATGCGCACGAGATTCTGGTGATGGACGCCGGGCAGATCATTGAGCGCGGCAATCACGTCGAGCTGCTGGTCCAACAAGGGCGTTACGCCAGCATGTGGGCGATGCAGCAGTCGGGCGAGTAAACGCAGGCTTGTTCAGCGCTCGTCGAAACTGATCACCACGCGCTCGCTGGTGGGGCGTGCCTGGCAAGACAGGATGAAGCCTTGCTCGACTTCGGGCTTTTCAAGGGTGAAGTTTTTCTCCATCTCGGTCGTGCCTTCCATGACTTTGCAACGGCAGGTGCAGCAAACCCCGGCTTTGCAGGAGTAGGGCAGGTCCAGGCCCAGCGACAAGGCGATGTCGAGGATCTTCTCGTTCTTGTTCATTGGCATGTCGTAGGGTTTGCCGTCCAACACCACCGTCAGCTGCACTTCCCCTTGTTCGCGCGTGGCGGGGTGGCCCAGCACGGCCTGGCTGCGCTGCTCTGGTGTCAGTGCATCGAGCGTGGGTGAGCTGAAGCGCTCGGTGCGGATGCGCTCGGGTTTCACGCCCGCCGTCAACAGCGCCTGTTCGGTGGCTTCGATCATGGCTTCGGGCCCGCACACAAACACCTCGTCCATGCTGCCCACGGGCAAGAAGGCGTCGATGATGGCTTGGACTTTGGCGGCGTCGATGCGCCCCTCGAGCAAAGGCACTTCTTGCGCCTGGCGCGACAGGATGTGGATCAGCGTGAGGCGCGAAGGGTAGCGGTCTTTCAGGTCTTGCAGCGCCTCGTTGAACATCACGCTGTCCATGCGGCGGTTGCCATAGACCAGCGTGAATTTGCTGTCGGGTTGTTCTTCGAGGGTGCTCGACAAAATGGACAGGATGGGCGTGATGCCCGAGCCAGACGCAAAGCCCACACGGTGGATGGCACGGGGGCGCTGCACCACAAAGCGACCATCGGGCGGCATCACACGCAAGGTGTCGCCCGATTGGAGTTGTGTCGCCGCCCAGTTGGAAAATACGCCACCTTCCACGGGGCGAATGCCCACTTCGAGCACGCCATTCTTTTGCAGCTGGCTGCGTGCCGAGCTGATGGAATAGCTGCGTCGCACATCGGTGCCGTCGATGTCGGCACGCAAGGTCAAGAACTGCCCTGGCTGGAAGTCGAAGCTGCTGCGCAGGTCCGTGGGCACGTTCAGCGTGATGGCCACGGCACCGGCCGCCTCCGGGTTGATGCGCGCGATGGTGAGGTCATGAAATCGGGGTGCGGACATGGCTTGAGGCTCTGGAGCTGGGTGACTTGGGGCCACTCAGTAAGGTTTGAAGTAATCGAAGGGCTCCATGCAGGCCAGGCACCGGTAAAGGGCTTTGCATGCTGTTGAGCCGAAGTGTGAGGTTTCAGTGGTATTGGCCGAGCCGCATTGCGGGCAGTTCACCACCTCGGGTTTGACGCTGCGCGCGGCAAACTGCACCACGCTGGTCGCCCCTGTGGCGTTGTTGGTGCAGGCATGCGGCGGCGCGATGCCATAAGCGCGCAGTTTGTCTTTGGCAGCTTGTGTCATCCAGTCCGTCGTCCACGCTGGAGCCAACTGCGTGACCACGCGGCCTTGCAGGCCATGGGCTTGCAGCAGGGCTTTCACGTCGTCTTCGATTTGGCCCATGGCGGGGCAGCCGCTGTAGGTGGGCGTGATGACCACTTCCAGTCCCGAGTCGCCAGCCCGCACGTCACGCAAAATGCCCAGCTCGCGCAAAGTGACCACCGGGATTTCCGGGTCGGTCAAGCTGTCGAGCAGGGTCCAAGCGTGGTCCACATCGACGGTGCTCGGCTGCGAAGTGAAGGAAGACTTGCTCATGGGTTACCAAGTGGCTTGGGGGTGAGCGCGCGCCAAGCTTTGCATTTCGGCCAGCACAAAACCCAGGTGCTCAGAATGGATGCCTTGTTTGCCTGTGGGCACAAAGCCGCCATCGGCTGGGCGCTGCAGAGTGGCCTCTTTCAGTGCCTCTGCCACGATCTGGTTCCAGTCTTTTTGCAAAGCGGCCAGGTCGACACCCGTGCCGTTGGCCAGCGCGGTGGCTTCATGCGCGCTGTGGCTCCAAAACTCTTGGGTGTAGGGCAGCAACTGGTCGAGCGCCGCTTGTGCTTTGGCGTGTGACTCGTCGGTACCGTCGCCCAGACGCACCAGCCAATCGCGCGAATGGCGCAAGTGGTAGCGCACTTCTTTGAGCGACTTGGCGGCAATGGCGGCCAGCTGCGCGTCTTTCGAGTTTTGCAGTTGGTCCCAGACCAGCACCATCAGGCTGCTGTACAAGAAATTGCGCGTCATGGTCATGGCGAAATCGCGGTCGCCTTGGGCCGTTGCCGACATGAGGGGCATGTGCGGCAATTCGCACAAAGTGTAATTTTTGAAGTCAGGCACGTCACGGAAATATGCCAGTGTGTCTTCGGTGGCACCGCCGCCTTGCAGCGCGGCCGCGTGCTGGTAGAGCATGCGGGCTTGGCCCACCAGGTCCAGGCTGTTGTTGGACAGCGCGATGTCCTCTTCGAGAATGGGGCCGTGGCCACACCATTCGGCATTGCGCTGACCGAGGATCAGCGCGTTGTCGGCAAGGTGCAGGAGGTATTCAATTGGAGCATTCATAGGCTTAGCGAGAAGGTTTCAGGCAAGGCGCGTCAGCGAAGACAGTTCTAGAGCGAAGCGCACGGCGAGCCGCCGTAACGCTGCATGAAGCCTTCGCAGTAGCCGTTCACATGTGGCCGACTTCGTCGGGGATTTGGTAAAAGGTGGGGTGTCGGTACACCTTGTCGCTGGCCGGATCGAAGAACTCGGGCTTGTCGTTGGGCTCGCTGGCCGAGATGCTGGCCGAGGGCACCACCCAGATGCTCACGCCTTCTTGGCGGCGGGTATAGACGTCACGCGCCATTTGCAGGGCGTGCTCTGAATCCGAGGCATGCAAACTGCCGCAGTGCTTGTGCTCCAAGCCTTGCTTGGAGCGGACAAAAACTTCCCAAAGGGGCCATTCTTTCAATGCGGCGGTGCTGGCAGTGGTGTTCATGCGGCCTCCTTCATTTGGCGTGCTTGCTGTTTGCGGGCGTGGGCTAGAGCTGCTTCGCGCACCCAAGCGCCGTCGTTCCAGGCCTTGACGCGGGCACCCAGGCGCTCTTTGTTGCAAGGGCCGTTGCCGTTCACCGTGGCCCAGAATTCGTCCCAGTCGATCTGGCCGTAGTCATGCGCTTGGCGCGCTTCGTTCCACTTCAAATCAGGGTCGGGCAAGGTCACGCCCAGCACCTTGGCTTGCGGCACGGTGGCATCCACAAACTTCTGGCGCAGGTCGTCGTTGCTGATGCGCTTGATGCCCCAGCGCATGCCTTGCGCGCTGTTGGGGCTGTCGGCGTCGGGCGGGCCAAACATGGCCAGGCACTTCCACCACCAGCGGTTCACGGCGTCTTGCACCATGGCTTTTTGCTCGGCGGTGCCTTGCATCATCACCAGCAAGGCCTCGTAGCCTTGGCGTTGGTGGAAGGATTCTTCTTTGCACACCCGCACCATGGCGCGGGCATAGGGGCCGTAAGAGCAGCGGCACAGGGGCACTTGGTTCATGATGGCCGCGCCATCGACCAGCCAGCCGACCACGCCCACATCGGCCCAGTTGAGGGTGGGGTAGTTGAAGATGGAGCTGTATTTGGCCTTGCCGGTGTGCAGGGCGTCCAGCATTTGGTCGCGGCTGGTGCCCAGGGTTTCGGCAGCGCTGTACAGGTACAGGCCATGGCCGGCTTCGTCTTGCACTTTGGCGATCAAAATCGTTTTGCGCTTCAAGCTCGGGGCGCGGCTGATCCAGTTGCCTTCGGGCAACATGCCGACAATTTCGCTGTGGGCGTGCTGGCTGATCTGGCGGACCAATGTCTTGCGGTAGGCCTCTGGCATCCATTCGCGGGGTTCGATGCGGCCATCAGCGTCGATGCGGGCGTCAAAGGCCGCTTGCAGCGCGGCGTCTTGTGCGTTCAGGGCTTTGGGGACGGCCTTCAGGCCGACCGTCTTGGCGTCTTCGGAACCGTCCGGGACGCTGAATGATTGCGTGTACATGGGCTTCTCCTGCGCCAAACAGGATGGGATGATCGCGGCGCAAGCGTCAGTATACCCATTAACCGACCGTTCGGTCGGTTAATTTGAAAGCTCATCGATCAGGTCTTTCCCTGATCCTGATTTTTTGGATTCGAGAGGCTTAGCCAAGATCTCCAGATCAAGCCGCGTCATGCTGTTCAAGACGACTCAACAGCCCAGTTTTTGCCGGATCCGCGTGCCAAAGCCGGTCCCACCATGTCCAGAGCCTTGCGGATCTGGTCTTTCAGGGTGAAAGGCGGGTTGATGACAAACATGCCGCTGGCCACCAGGCCGCCTTCGTCGCCCGGGCCTCTGCCGATCGCCAGCGTGGCATTGAGCCAGGGCTTTTGAGCCTGGTTGGACAGGGTGCGCAGGCGTTTGGGCAGGTCGTGGGCCTCGGGGCGCGGGATGATGGGGTACCAGATCAGGTAAGTGCCCGTGGAAAAGCGCTTGAGGTATTCCTGAATGACGCTGGCGACCTTGCTGTAATCCGATTTGATCTCGTAGCTGGGGTCGATCAACACCATGGCCCGCTTAGAGCCGGTCGCCGATGGTGGCGGGGGTAGCAGCTTTTTGAGGGCCTCAAAGCCGTCTTCGCGGCTCACCGTGACTGTGCGCCCGGCTTCAAGCTGCGCGATGTTGGACATCAGCGCTTTGCTGTCGGTGGGGTGCAACTCAAACAAGCGCAAGCGGTCGCGAGATTCGTGGCGCATCAGCCGTTGCATCAAAAAGGGCGAGCCGGGGTAAATCTTGGCTTGCCCGTTGGGGTTGAAGCTGGCAATTTGTTCCAGATAGTCCTGCACGGGCTCGGGCAGGG
Organism: Comamonadaceae bacterium; assembly: GCA_027486495.1. Classification (GTDB taxonomy): domain Bacteria; phylum Pseudomonadota; class Gammaproteobacteria; order Burkholderiales; family Burkholderiaceae_C; genus Limnohabitans_A. The sequence goes on from JAIXOZ010000004.1 coordinate 32,341, forward strand.
TGTCGAGCTTTTCGGCGGCTGCCAAAAGCTTGAACAAGCCGTCCTCGGCCTCAGCGCCTTTTTGGGAGTAATCGCCGTCCAGTCGGTACAAACCGGCCCCGGCATGGGTGTCAATGAGGGTGATGCCGGCCTCTTTTTGCATGAGGTGGCGCATGGTGGCGAGCAAGGTGATGTGTTTGAGCACATCGGCATGGTTGCCCGCGTGAAAAGCGTGTCGATAACTGAACATGGCTTGATGGTAACCAATAACGCCCGCAAGTCCTTGATTTTTCGTATAATAGAAGGCTTCGCAGCGATTCAGTGGTCCCGCGGCGAAGACGCTGACTGCCGCAAGGCATAGGCAAATTCCCACCTAAGAGGCTCCCAAAAGAGGAGCACCGACCGTGGAAAAGGACCCGCCAAACCTTTCTTTAAAAGAGAAAACTCATGACAACAACTTTCAGCGCCAAACCCGCTGAGGTCGTGCACGAGTGGTTTGTGATTGACGCGACCGACAAGGTCCTCGGACGAGTAGCCAGCGAAGTTGCTCTCCGTTTGCGCGGCAAACACAA
>JAIXOZ010000002.1 GCA_027486495.1 Comamonadaceae bacterium
GGCCGCCAGCCAAAGGTGTCTTTGTCCAGGTCCACCCGCACCACTTTGTAGGGCGACAAGAAGCCGTCTTCAATGCCTTGCTTGAGGCTGTAGGTGTAGATGGGTTCGCCAAAGTAATCGCTGTTGGAGGTGTCTTGCGTTTCTTTGGGCGTGGCCGTCAGGCCCACCTGTGCGGCGCTGCTGAAGTAGTTGAGGATCTCGCGCCAGGCGGAGTCTTCGTTGGCGCTGCCCCGGTGGCACTCGTCCACCACGATCAGGTCAAAAAAGTCGGGGCTGAACTGCTTGTAGATGTTGCGCTCTTCTTCGGTGCCGGTGACGGCTTGGTAGAGCGAGAGGTAAATCTCGTAGCTTTTGTCCACCAGCTTGGTGGTTTTGTTGACGGCGAGGTCCACGTCTTCGACGGTGATCTGGCCTTGCGCATCGACCCGCTCCACGCCCTTCGCGTTGGGGCTGAGCTTGGCCATCGCGCCCTTGAAGGGGCGAAAGTCGTTGACCATGGTCTGGTCGATCAGGATGTTGCGGTCGGCCAGAAACAAGATGCGTTTTTTGGCCCCGCTCTTCCACAGGCGCCAGATGATCTGGAATGCGGTGTAGGTCTTGCCGGTGCCGGTGGCCATGACGAGCATGGCGCGGTTTTGGCCTTGGGCAATGGCCTCGACCGTGCGGTTGATGGCGTTGATTTGGTAGTAACGCGGGGTTTTGCTGGGCGCGTAGTCAAACTCGGTGACGCGGCGCACGGCGGGCGTCCAGCCCTTCCAGACGCAGTAACGCTCCCACAGCTCATGCGGCGAGGGGAATTCTTCGAGGCTGAGGTTTTTCTCTAGTACGCCATCGGCCAGCGTGGCGTCGCGAAAGACAAACCCGTCGCCATTGCTGGCAAAGCAAAAGGGCACGCCCAGCAGCTCGGCATAGTTGATGGCCTGGGCCATGCCTGAGCCCATGGAGTTGTTGTTGTCTTTGGCCTCGACCACCGCGATGGGGATGTTGGCTTTGTAGAACAAGGCGTAGTCGGCCCGCAGCACGGTGCTTTGGTCGCGGTGGGCCTTGTTGCCCCGCACGCTCACGCGCCCTGCCCGCAGCGGAAACTCGCGGTAAATCTGGTCAAGCCCGTGCCACCCGGCCTGCTCCATGGCGGGGCGGATGAACTTGTCGCAGATGTCGCTTTCGGAGAGTTGTTTCTTGTCCAAGCTGGGCTCGCGGGGGCTTTTTTTAAACGACGGGGCGAGATCTTCTATTTTTAATCACTTTGTGGGCATTTTTGATATTGCGGACCGTCAGATGGTCAGAAAACGCAAAAAAACCGTGCAGGCCTTGAACCTGCACGGCTTTTTGGGGTGGCCCCGCAGGGCCTTGGGCTGCTCAGTACTGCTTGTACGGCAAGAACTTGCCCGACAGCACCACGTTCACACGGTCGCCTTTGGGGTCGGGCTGGCGCACGATGTCCATGCTGAAGTCGATGGCGCTCATGATGCCGTCGCCAAATTCTTCGTGGATGAGTTCTTTGATGGTGGTGCCGTAGACGCTGACGATTTCGTACCAGCGGTAGATCAAGGGGTCGGTGGGCACTTGGCTGGGCAGGGAGCCTTTGTAGGGCACCACTTGCAGCCATTTGATCTCGTCGGAGCTCAGGCCAAAAATCTTGCCGATGATCTTGGCTTGTTTGGCGTCAAAGGTCATTTGGCCCAGGCACCCGGCGGTGACCCATTCCTTGGACAGGCCGACTTTCTCGGCGACGTCGCTCCATTTGATGCCCTTGGACACTTTGGTGGAGATGATTTTTTCGGTGACTTCTAAACGGTTCATGAAAGACCTCTTAAAGGGAGTTGATGAAAATTCGGGGTGAAACAATTCAATGGGCTTTGGCGCGTGACACCAAAAAGTCCACGATGTGGTTGCGCATGTCGTAGTAACCCGGCAGGTGGTGCAACTGGGCACGGGTGCGCTCGCGTGGCAAATGGTTGACCACCACTTCGGCCAAACCACCGGGCACATAACTGCCACCCGACTCGTTGCCGTTGCTCATGAGCAAGATGCGGTCCGACAGCAAAATCGCTTCGTCCACGTCGTGCGTGATCATGAAAACCGTTTGCTGCGTTTGGCGCACGATGGTCATCAGCTCGTCCTGGATGGTGCCGCGCGTGAGTGCATCCAATGCACCAAAGGGCTCATCGAGCAACAGCATCTTGGGCTGGATGGCAAACGCACGGGCAATGCCCACGCGCTGCTTCATGCCGCCCGACAACTGACTGGGTTTTTTGTCGATGGCGTGCAGCAGGCCCACCATGCCGACGTGCTTTTCCACATGCACATTCACCTGAGGTGTTTTCCATTCGGGCCACTTGGATTTGACGGCAAACGCGATGTTTTGCCGCACTGTGAGCCAGGGCATGAGCGCGTGGCTTTGGAACACCACACCGCACTCTAGGCTGGGGCCGGCAATCTCACGACCGTCCATGAAGGCATGGCCTTGTGTGGCGGTATCGAGGCCCGCGAGCACGTTCAAGATGGTGGTCTTGCCGCAACCCGAGTGGCCGATGATGCAAACAAACTCGCCCTTGTCGATGGTAAAGGACACGTCCGAAAACACCGGCTTGTCGCTTTGGTAAGCCTTGCCCAATTTTTCAATTTTCAGGAAAGCGTTCATGGCTTGGGCCTTGGGTTGCAGAGCAAAAATTTCCGTGGGCAAAGGCGCGATCAACTCGCGCTCGCTGGTGTCACTCCACATAGGTCACCGCCTTTTGAACCTGGGCAAACGCCAAATCCAGCAACATGCCGACCACGCCGATCACCAGCACCGCAAAAATCACGTTCACCAGCGACAGGTTGTTCCACTCGTTCCACACAAAGTAGCCCACGCCCGTGCCGCCCACCAGCATTTCGGCGGCCACGATCACCAGCCAGGCGATGCCCATGCTGATGCGCATGCCGGTGACGATGGTTGGCGCTGCAGCGGGCAAGATCACCAAGAAGGCTTTGCGCAGGGGACGCACTTCCAGCGTGCTGGCCACGTTGAGCCATTCACGCTTGACAGCGGCCACACCAAAGGCGGTGTTGATGAGCATCGGCCAAAC
>JAIXOZ010000167.1 GCA_027486495.1 Comamonadaceae bacterium
CGTGAAGGCGTCAAAGAAAACAACACCGACCAGGATGACCTGCACCAGTACATGGCGCTGCCGTTTTTGCGCGGCTTGTTTTCCGATGCGGTGCTCGAGCCCATCCGCTTGCATGTGGATGCCAAGCGGTATCTTTGCCTGATCGAGCCCTCTTATTGGGCGTCTTTGTCGGCGGCCTCCAAGCACAGCCTGGAGCAGCAAGGCGGTGTTTTCAACGAGGCCGAAGGCCAAGCCTTCATGTTGCAGCCGTTTGCAGCAGAAGCAGTGCGTCTGCGCCGTTACGACGACTTGGCCAAAGTGCCCGCCAAGGCTGTACCCGGTCTGGACCATTACGCGGAGTCACTGCGCCAAGTGGCGCTGTGATGGGTTGGCCCAGCGCAGGGCCAGCATGGCGGGGAATGTGTTGCCTCTGAGATTTAAGGGCTTGGAGAACACTCCGCGAGCCCATGCTGCTCTTGCTGTCTGGTTAAGGGTCAGGCAGCGCTTGGGCTGTGCGGGTTGCATTTGCCAAAGTAAAGACGCCTGATCAATTTCATCAATTTGACATAGTCAAAACACATGATCTGAGCTTTTAGCGTCAACCGAAAGCATCGGAAATGTTACACATCGACCACTTGGTTAAGCGTTACGGGAACCTCAACGCGGTCAATGGCATCAGCCTTTCGGTGCCCGCGGGCAGTTTTGTTGGCGTGATCGGTCGCTCTGGTGCGGGCAAGTCCACCTTGTTGCGCATGATCAACCGCTTGGAGGATCCCACCTCCGGCAGCATCAAGATGGATTTAACGTCAGTGTCAGATTTGACTGGAGCGCCTTTGCGCGAATGGCGTCGTCAATGCGCCATGGTTTTTCAGCAGTTCAACCTGGTGGGTCGCTTGGATGTGCTGACGAATGTCTTGATGGGCCGCCTCTCCACAGTTCCCACATGGAGATCGGTGCTGCAATTTTGGTCCGACGAAGATAAAGTCCGCGCTTTGGCAGCGCTTGAGCGTTTTGACATGGCCGAATTTGCAGCCAAGCGCTGCGATCAACTCTCCGGCGGCCAACAACAACGCGTGGCCATTTGCCGGGCCCTGATCCAGGAACCCAAAATCATTTTGGCCGATGAACCGATCGCCTCTCTTGATCCGCGAAACACCAAAGCGGTGATGGACGCCCTCAAAACCATCAACCAAGAGTACGGCATCACCGTGCTGTGCAATCTGCATTCTTTGGACATCGCCCGCGAATATTGTGACCGTTTGGTGGGCTTGACCGCAGGCGAAGTGGTCTTTGACGGCGCGCCAGCCCAGCTGACAGAGCCTTTTGTGCGCCAACTTTATGGCGTTGAGGCCTCTCAAGTGAGCGACACCGACATGGCCAGCGTTGAGATGCTGGTCCACGCCTGAGCTTCCGCATTTTCTCCCCCCCCTCGCCGTTTTTGGCATTTTTTCGTCTGAAGGACTTCCCATGTTGAACCGTCGCAACCTGATCGCCATTGCTGCTGCAGTGCTCGCCACGGGCGCTCAAGCCCAAACCGCCGCTCCCAAAGAGCTGGTGTTCGCCGTTGTCCCCGCTGAAAACGCCTCTATGGTGGCAGACCGTTATAAAGACTTTTTGGAATACCTGTCCAAAGAAACTGGCGTGAAAGTGACCTTGCGCGTGGCCGCTGACTACGCTGCCGTGATTGAAGGCCAACGTGCCGGTCAGATCCACATTGGTTACTACGGCCCGACCGCCTACGCCCGTGCCCGCATGACCGGTGCCAACATCACCCCCTTTGTCACCGAAACAGCCAAAGGTGGCGTGCGCGGTTATTACGCCGTGGTGTATGTGAAAGCCGACTCGGCCTACAAAAAGATCGAAGACCTGAAGGGCAAAAACTTTGGTCTGGTCGACCCCAACTCCACATCGGGCAACGTCGTGCCACGTTTCGCCTTGGACAAAATGGGCATCAACCCAGACAACTATTTCGGCAAAGTGGTCTACACCGGCAGCCATGTGAATGCCGTGATGGCCCTGAATCAAGGCACTGTGGATGCCGCCGCGAACTGGTGGAACAACGAAGAAGACTCTGAACTCATGCGCATGGTCACCAAGGGCATGGTCAAGAAAAACGATTTCCGCATGATCTTCAAGTCGGACCTGATCCCCGCCTCGCCAGTGGCTTACCTGGACAGCTTGCCAGCCGATCTGAAAGTCAAAATCGAGCAAGCCTTCTTGCAAGCCCATGTGAAAAACAAGCCTGCTTTTGACAAGCTTTCTGACGGCAAAAACGAACCCTTCGTCAAAGTGACCCACGCTGAGTTTGAGCCTGTAGTGGCCATGAACAAGTTTGTGGACAACCTGCGCAAGAAGTAATTCCTGCCACACCAGCACTCACCATGGTCAATCACCCCGAACACAACGCCTTGTTGCAGGCCTACAAGCTGTCGACCCTTCGGCGTCGCCAGCAATTCGGAAGTGGTGTGGCCATGGTTTTGTTGCTCTCCATGTTGGCCGCATGGATGGCCGAAGTGGACTTGGTGAAGTTCTACGACAACATCGGCAACTTCACCAGCTACATTGGCCGGATTTTTTATCTGGAATCTGGGCAAGCGGTCATACGCGACCCATTTGAATGGTTTTGGGGTCTGGACAAGTGGATGGCGCTGCTGGGCGAGACCTTGATGATGGCCTACGTCGGCACGCTTTTAGGGACATTGGGTGCCGTGCTGTTTTGCTTCACGGCCAGCAAAAACGTGACCCGCTCAGCGGCATTGATTTTTGCCACACGCCGCTTCATGGAGTTTTGCAGAACCGTTCCAGAGTTGGTGTTCGCATTGATTTTTGTGGTGGCTTTTGGCTTGGGGCCCATGGCCGGCGTTTTGGCGATCGCCATCCACACCATGGGTGCTTTGGGTAAGTTGTTTGCCGAAGTGGTCGAAAACATCGACATGAAACCCATCCACGGTGTGGTGGCCACGGGTGCCAACTGGGTGCAAAAAATCCGGTTTGCGGTGCTGCCTCAAGTCATGTCCAACTTTGCCAGCTACGCCCTGCTGCGCTTCGAGATCAACGTGCGGGGAGCCGCCGTTTTAGGTTTTGTGGGTGCAGGCGGCATTGGCGAAACCCTGATTTCGGCCATTCGTAAATTTTATTACGCAGATGTCAGTGCGCTTTTGATTTTGATCATCCTCACCGTGGTGGTGATCGACAGCTTGACAGAAAAACTGCGCCACCAATTGCTCGGCTCGGGCCCTGAAAGCAAAGCATGACCAGGGACGCCCAAATCACCAAATACCCCCAGCATTTCCGCATGGTGACCCGTCGCCGAGTGATCACCATCACGGTGCTGGTGACGATGCTGGTCTTGTTGATTTTGAGTTTTTATCGCTTGGATTTCAGCCTCGCGCGGATCTTCAGCGGTTTATCCAAACTGTTCGACGTTACCCGCCTCATGTTCCCACCGGACCCAGGGTGGGGCGAGACTTTGCTGCGTTACCTGCACGCCATGGGCGAGACCGTGGCGATTGCGTTTTTGGGAACATTGATCTCGGCGATATTGGCTTTTCCACTGGCCTCATTAGCGGCCCGCAATACCAGAATCAACCTTGTGATGCACTTTTTGGCTCGCCGCACCTTTGACACGTTGCGCGGCGTGGACACGCTGATTTGGGCCTTGATTTGGATCAATGTGGTGGGTTTGGGTCCATTTGCCGGTGTGCTGGCCATCATTTGCTCCGACCTGGGCTCCTTTGGCAAGTTGTTCTCTGAAGCCATTGAGGCCGCTGATCGCAAACCGGTCGAAGGCATTACCTCTACAGGTAGCAGCCGCATTCAGCAGATTCGCTTTGGCATCGTCCCGCAAGTCTTGCCGGTGTTTTTGAGCCAAGTGTTGTATTACTTTGAGTCCAACACCCGAAGTGCCACCATCATCGGCATTGTGGGCGCTGGCGGCATCGGACTCATTTTGTCAGAGCAAATTCGCACGCTGGAGTTCCAGCAAGTTTCTTTTGTCATTTTGATGATTTTGGTGACCGTCTCGGCCATCGACTGGCTCTGCTCAAAACTGCGTTTTCAGGTGATTGGTCAGTCCCAGCACTGACGGACAATCATTACCTCTGAGGCAGATGCATGTCTGCTCGCTAAGGCTTATTGAGGCAGCTCAAAGGCGTGCACGTAAGCCACTTGCTTGAGGGTTTCAATCGCACCGGGTCGGTGCTTGCGGACATGCGTCACGGCCTCGTCAGAGGTCCAACCCCAGGCTTTGAAAAGGGTGGCGACCAAGGTGCCGGATCTGCCTTTTCCGTGTGCGCAATGCACCAAGACCGGGCCTGATGGCAGGGTTTGGGTCAGGGCAGGTATCAAGCGACACCATTGGGCAGTGACCGCCAAACTGGGAACGCCAAAATCCACCACGGGGAGTTGGTGCCAAGTGATGCCGTGCAGTCCCAAATGGTGCGAGAGGCTTTTGGCACCCAGTCGTTCGAGCTCAGCGGTGTCGAGCAAACTCACCACGGTGCGAATGCCCTGCTGTTTCAAATGCTCGATATCTGCGACCAATATTTCCTCGGGTGCAGCGGCGGCATCACCCCTTCCAGGGCAAGAAGACATGGCGATCTGGCCGTGCCAAGGCGTGGGCACGAAATCCATGTCTAGCGATGAAAGGTGTTTGCTGTTCACTTTGCTTTTATAGCTTATGCGTGCTAAGTCCAGATGACAGGACGACGGCTCGGTTTAACAAGGAATACTTTGTCCTGGGTGGTCCACGAACTGCGTCTGCCCGCTGTGCATGGGCAACCACGCAAGTGCGCGAAGGCGCGACGGTTGTGTCTACCAGCACCCGCAACATCCCCAACCGCTTGGGCAAGAACACCACCGTGTTCCTTGTCAGCGCAGAGTTGGCTGCGATGGCATCCAAGCTGGGCTTCATCCCTTCGGTGGCGGAGTACCACGAGGCCATGGGCATTGTGAACAAGGACGGCGCTGCGATCTACAAGACCCTGAGCTTCAACCAGATTGAAGAGTACGAGAAGAACGCGAAGGGCGTGACGGCCAGATTGGTCACGGCTTCTTGATTGAAAAACGGCCCCTCGGGGCCGTTTTTATTTGACCAAAGCTGCGGACAAAGTGCATGCTGGCTCGGCACAGTTAAAGATTAACCATTTCAGAACGGTGGTTTGATCACTTTGGCGCAAGTGCCCTTGATCAGCTTGACGTTGCGCCCGTCTTTCAGGCTCAAGGATTGCACAAAACTGCCTGTCTTGCGGTCCAAAACAAACTCTTCCCCGGTGATCATGACGCCAAACCGCTGGAACATGGCGGGGCGGTAAATTTTCAGCCGCGTGCCCATCAGCTGCAAAGTGCCAGAACGGCTTTCAGAGATGGCGATTGTGCCTTGGTACCAACCTGATTTTTGATCGAAATCAATTTGCGCCATGGTGATCCTGCTGGGCTCGTTTTCCTTGATGCCCAAAGCCAGTTGACCGTCCAGATCCAGGTCCAGTTCACAAATCAGATCCATCACCCCTTTGCTGGCGCCAGGCAGGCTTTCGGCGATCAGTTCAGGCTCAGGACGACTTTCCCCCATGAGATGCACCAGCCCCCAGATGCCGCCCATGACCATAAGACCAATGGCGATACCAATTGCAATATTTTTCAACATGGGGAGACCTCTAGAGGGTGTTGGCGTGAACCAAGTCTGGCAGACATTATCTTAAGCAGCAATCACACCCGATTACTGGTTCAGGACCGTGATGCTGACGCGGCGGTTGCGTGGATCTGCGGCATTGCCCGGCACTTTGGGATTGGTATCGGCCACCCCTTCAATGCGAGAGAACCGGTTGCTGCCAACCCCTTGAGATTGCATGAACTGCCGCGTGGCATCGGCCCGCTCGGTCGACAAAGTCCAATTGTTGCGCATGCTGTCTGGTGGGAAACCCATGCTGTCTGTGTGCCCACGAATTGCCAATTTGTTAGGCAAAGGTTTAAGCGATTGGGTCACTTCGGCCATGAGAGCGGCGGCTTTGTTGCTCATCATTGCGCCGCCGGAGGCGTACATGGCGAAATCCGCCTTGTCAATGACTTCAATGCGCAAGCCGTCCTTTTCGCGCGTGATGCTGACTTGGTCCTTGATTTTTTCGAACTGTGGACTTTCAGACAATTTCTGCTTGATCTCTTTTTCGACTTTGTCGAAATTTTCCTTGTCCTGCTTCTGGCCAGGTGAGCCACTGCCGCCACCCTCGCCAGGGGAGCCAGAGCCCGTGGCTTTGCCTGGGTCTTGCTCGGAAGGGCCGTCTTTGTTGTTTTCTTCCTGGGACGAGCCAAAGCTTTCACTTGGGCCACCTTGGGCCATGGGAGTCAAGCGCTCAAGCATCGCCGTTTGCTTGGCGGTGAAAGGGAAACCTTCTGGGTCGATGATGGACTTGCCACCGAATAAGCCATTAGAGCCAGCCAATTCGCCAAACACAATCTGGCTGTGTGAGGTCGGCCTGAAATAGTCGGCCACGCTTTTGCGCTTGTCTTCGTTGGTGGCACCCAACAGCCACATCAACAAAAAGAAAGCCATCATCGCCGTCATCATGTCGGCCAGGGCGATTTTCCAGGCACCACCATGAGCACCTGCATGACCATCTTCGACAATGATTTTGCGAATGATGGGGCGCATCGCCTCCGCAGCCGCCAACGCAGCTTCGGCTTCTGCGGCCGCGTCAGTCGCTGCAGGAGCGGCTTTGCCTGCCTCGGCCATCAGGAGCCTCGCATGCCGTCAAAGACTTCGGAGAAGCTCGGTTGGCAGTGGTGAGATATGCAGGCACGGGCTGACTCGATCACCAAGGGTTGTGGATGACCTTTGAGGTTAGCCACAATCATCTCTCGAATCACGTCGTACACCTGCGAGTCTTCGTTGATGATTTGCGTCAGCCGCCCGGCAAAGGGCTCAAACATGCCGTAGGCCAAAAAGACGCCCAACAATGTACCCACCAACGCTGCACCAATCAGCGCACCGAGTACAGGTGGGGGCTGGTCAATCGCACCCATGGTCTTGACCACACCCAACACGCAAGCCACGATGCCCAGCGCGGGCAAACCACCCGCAATATTGGCCAGAGCACCAGGCGCCAACAAGGCTTCATGGTGGTGCACCTTGATGGCCTTTTTCATCAAATCATCCAAGGCATCCGCGTCCAGCTTGCCCTGCGAGATCACCATCAAACGCAGGGGGTCGCAAATCATCTGAACAATCGACTTGTCTTTGGTTAATTTTGGAAACTCCCCAAAAATCGGGCTGGAGTCAGGGTTCTCGACATGCGCCTCCAAGGCCACAACCCCCTCTTTTTTCATCACATTTTGCAGTTTTCCAATCAAAAGCATCAGGGCCAAGTAATCCGCCTGATGCCACTTGGTGCCCTTGATGCACTGTCCGATACCCGCCATTGCGGCTTTGAAGACTGGAAAGCTGTTGGCCACCAAAGAAGCGCCAATGGCAGCACCACCGATGATGAGGAGTTCGAATGGTGCGGCTTTGATGATGGGGGCCATTTTTCCGCCAGCAATGATGTAACCGCCAAAAACAGCACCAAAAACAACCGCTAAACCGACGAAGAAAAACATGGTGGCCCTTTAAATCTAGACAATGCACCAAATGCCGATGCACCAACCCAGCGCCCATTGAAAAAAGAAGTCCATCAAATTGCCCAGCAAAATGACAGGCAGGCCCAAATACAGCGCTCCCCAAGTCCATCCCGAAATCGTCAAGCTGGCTTTGGGAATGTCATGCCCCAAGACGGCATGTTCTGTAGCTGAAGGCGAGCTCATTTTTTTCACTTATACCTGCATAAATCGGACTCAAACGCCTTGTCTTGAGTTGAATTTGAAAAATTTGTCTATTATGACAATATGAATTTGAAATGGGAGCACCTGCCACAAGCCGATTGGGAAGAATTTCATTCGGCCCAGCGAGGTGCTTTGCAGCAGGCATGGGCTTACGGCGAAGCCTTGACCTCGTTGGGTGTGAACATGTCGCGGGCTATGGTCTGGCAAGAAGGCCAAATCGTGGCCATTGCTCAATTCATGTGCAAACGGATGCTTGGCTACATCTCTTTGGCCTCTTGCATGCGGGGCCCGATTTTCCATCCCGATCTCAGCCCCGCTGAACGTGCCGAGATTTATAGGCGCTTGCGTCAATCCATACCACTGCCCCGCTTGAAAGTGACCTTGTTTTCCCCCGACCGCACGGGCGAACAAGTCGAACCGGTTGAAACCAGAGGCATGTCACGGGTGATGACTGGTTACTCCACCGTGCTGCTCGATTTGACCCTTCCGCTGCCCACATTGAAAGCCCAGCTCGAGGGCAAGTGGCGCAATCGCTTGAACAAAGTGTTGGCCCATGTGAAGTTGCGCATCCATGTGCAACCGAGCCGCAAGCGCTGTGATTGGCTGCTGGGCCAAGAACTCGCCCAGCGCGAAGCGAAAAAATTCCATGGACTGCCCACCAATTTTGTACAAGCTTACATCGCCACTGCGGTTGAACCCCGTCAGGCCTTTGTGGTGGCTTATGCCGAACTGGGCAAGAACACGGTGGGCGGCATGCTCTTTCTGATTCATGGCCGAGTTGCCAGTTACCATATGGGCTGGGCGGACGAAGAGGGTCGGCATCTCAATGCCCACAACGCATTGCTTTGGCAGGCCATGGCTTACTTGCAGGAACAGGGCATCGAGGTGCTCGATCTGGGCGGCGTCAACACCCGCGATCTGCCTGGCATTTCTCGCTTCAAACTGGGCACGGGCGGTCAAGCCATCACCCTTGCGGGAACTTATTTTTGAGGGCAATCATGACGATGCGAGCATTTTCAATGCGTGCTGTGCTGAGGTGGAGCCTGTGCTGTGCAAGCTTGGCGGGCTGCCTGAGCCCTTTGACCGCACAGGCTTGGACCCGCATCGGCGAAACCCAAGACCTGACTCTTTATGTGGACCGCAGCGCCATCGAGCGTGAAGACAGGGTCCGCCGCGTCTGGGAAATGCAGGACCTCAAAACACCGGACCCCGAAGGGGTGCGCTCCAGACGCTACTTGAACGAATACGACTGCACCTACAAAATGCACCGCTTGGGTCAGATGACAAGTTACGCCGGCCCGAAACTGACCGGGGGCAAGGTTGCTGAAGTCAAGGACATGGGCTACTGGCGAAAAATCCCACCCAATGGCGTTTTTGTGCTGACCTACATCGCCGTTTGCATTGAGTAGGCTTTGTGTGGGTTTTTTTCGTTACAGACCGCGTCAATGCCCGATACTTTGACTCTCAAGTAAGTTAAGGCTGACAGAGAGGTCATTGGCCAGGGCGGAATTTTTGTGTCCCCGAGCGCCAATTTTCTTTGCACTCAGCTTGGCCACAAAAAAGAACCGGAAGCGTTCGAGCTCGGATCCGGTTTTCCATTTTTGAGTGTTTTTTCTACCGCAGAGGTACGTGGAATGCGGCAGCTTTGTCCACGGCTTTGCCTCTGCAGGCATTGGCGACTGCGCGCACGGGCATCAGGTGGCCAGCTCATGCAAAGTCTGGTGGCGTGAGCCCTACGTGCCACACGCAGCGCATGGCCCGCGTCAAATTCAGGGCGGCGCACCTGAGACCCTAGAGAAAACAACTCAAGCCCTCAGTGCGGCCTTGACCTGCTCCATGCGGTCTTGGCCCCAGAACATTTCTTCGCCTACAAAAAAGCTAGGGGCTCCAAACACGCCACGCTCCACGGCCTTCATCGTCACGGCCTTGAGTTGGTCTTTGGTCGCCTGCTCATTCGCCATGGCCAACAAGGCCGCCGCGTCAAATCCGGCGGCGGTCAACATTTGCCCGGTGATGACCGGGTCGTTCAAATTGAGCGAGTCGACCCAAATCGCTTGGAACACCGCATCCATGAACGTTGGCATGCGCGGATCGTTGTGCATCTGCAAAGCGGTCACCATCCGCATCAGCGTGGTCGTGATGATCGGGAAGTGGGGATTCATGTTCAAGGGCACACCATACCCATCGGCAAAGCGCTTGAAGTCCACAAACACATACCGCCCCTTGGCGGGCACGGTCATGGGCGAGGCATTGCCCGTGGCCTGAAACACCCCGCCCAGCAACATGGGCAGCAAATTGGCTGAGGCCCCGGTTTCGGCACACATTTTGGGCAACTGGGTATGGGCCAAGTAGGCGGCCAAACTGCCAAAGTCAAAGTAAAAATCAAAGGTTTTCATGGGTGTCTCCTGCGTTGTCAAAACTTTTCCATGTAAGGGCGCAAGTCAAGTTCATGCGTCCAGGCGTCGCGTGGTTGCTGGTGGAGCATCCAGTAGGCGTCGGCAATGTGCTCGGGGTTCAAAATGCCGCCTTCGTCCTTGAGTGCGTAGCGCTGCGGAAATTGGGTGCGGATGAACTCGGTGTCGATCGCGCCGTCGATGATGGTGTGCGCCACATGAATGCCCATGGGTCCGAGTTCGCGGGCCATGCTTTGCGCCAGGGAGCGCAAAGCCATCTTGCCGCCAGAAAAGCCTGCGAAATGCGCGCTGCCGCGCAGCGATGCGGACGCGCCCGTGAAAATGATCGTGCCTTTGTGGGCCTTGCCGCTCACAGCCAATTCATCTCGACCCACCATGCGCTTGGCCACTTCACGACCCGTGATAAAGCCAGCCAAACAGGCCATCTCCCACATTTTGGTATAGCGCCGAACGGTCTCGGTCAAGATGCTGTTGGGCGAGTTGGCACCAATGTTGAACACCATCACCTCAATCGGACCGATATGGGCTTCGATGTGCTCGACCAATGCGATCACATCGTCTTCATTGCGCGCATCGGACCCGAAGCCATGGGCCACACCCCCGTCTTGTCGGATCTGAGTCAACAATGGCTCTAATTTGTCCAATGTGCGGCGTGTGGCGCAGACGGTGTAACCCTCGCGTGCAAAACGCCTGGCCACCGCACCCCCCGTGGCATCACCCGCACCAATGACCAAACAGACCTTAGACATGGGAACTCCTTATTCCACGCGAAACGTCAAGCCAGCATGGGCCTGCAAGCGAGCGATCAGTTTTTGGCTCATGCTGGAGGCTGGTGTCCAGATACCGCCGGGTGTTTGGGGGGCGTCTTGGAGCAGACAGATGGCCGCTTCGCTGATCATTTTGGAGGTGCTGCCGTAGCCGGGGTCGCGGTCGCCTTGCACGCTCACGCGGCAGGTCTGACCTTCAGTGTTGTGGCCGATGAACAAAACATCGTAGGAGCCGGCATCGCGCTCCGCACGCGAAGGGCCTTCGCCAGGTTGCAACACATCCGCACCGCTCATGCTTTTGTCCGCAGCAATCGCTTCGGCCACGGCCTGGCCTTTGTCGCCTGGGCCGGTGATGACCATTTCGTCGTAAACGAAGTCGGCGCCCCAGGCCTGCTGGAGCAAAAAGTTGGAACGGTGCACATTGCGGGTGTTGATGGTCGCCATCACAAAGGGGGCCACCCACACATTCAGCACCTCATCGACCATGGGTTTGTGCGCGGTCGGTTGCTTGGGGCCGGTAAATCCGGGGGTTAAAGAGAATGGATTTTTCAGCAAGTCCAGCACACCGGGCTGGCTGGCAGCGGCCGCCATGGTGGCCTTGAAGCTGGCCGCTGTGCCCCCCGAAAAAGTTCCCTTCATCTTGCGCACTCGGCCCCGCACGCGCGAAGCGGGCGTGCCAAAACGTTGTTGCATCTCGCCCTGCAGCATCAACACCCCCAGATCAAAGGGAATGGAATCAAAACCGCACGAGAACACAATGCGCGCCCCGCTGGCTTGCGCTGCGGCATGGTGCGCGTCAATCATCTGGCGCATCCAGGCCGGCTCGCCACACAGGTCCACGTAGTCGACACCGGCCTCGGCGCAGGCTTTGACCAAGCCGCTGCCGTACAACTGATAAGGCCCCACCGTGGTCAAGACCAAGCGGGTGCGTGCCATCAAGGCTTGCAGGCTGGCCGGGTCTTCGCTGTCGATCACCACCAAAGGCGTGTCAGCGGGTGCGCCCACTTCGTCACGCACGGCAGCCAGTTTGCTGGCGCTGCGCCCGCCCATGGCCCAGCGCAGACCAGTTGATTGCTGGAGTAAATATTCGATCACCAAGCGGCCGGTGAATCCGGTGGCACCATGCACCACGATGTCAAATTCTTTCATTCAGGCTCTTTCATTCATCCATGAAGCAGGGCATGCCATCCCTGATTCATGTAGCAACGGCAAAACAACAGCTTCGCTGTTGACTTGGATCAAAAATTAATCCTATCACTTCATTTGCTCAGCCGGTGCTGACTGCTTGCGTTAAATTCTTGAGTGCTCACCTGCGCGAGCAGTCAGCGCCTCAGCCCGTCACTCGGCCTTAACAGGTCTTGAAAGCCCCCGCCATGATCGACCACACCTGTGTCCACCTCAGCGACTTTGCCCAAAGCAAAGCCTTCTACAGCCAAGCCCTGGCCCCCAAGCCCGAGGACGGTGGCGCTTTGGTGCTGGACTCCGAGAGCCACAACATGGAGGCGCTGTACCACGGGCCGAGCAGGGCATGAGACGGCTGCTCATCCTGGGTGCCACCGGCCTCGTCGGCCAACACGTGTTGGGGCAAGCCCTGTCCGACCCCGGCGTGGTGCAGGTCGTGGCCCCTACACGGCGCACGCTGGTGCCTCACCCCAAGCTGCTGAACCCCATCGTGGATTTCAAGGCCTTGCCTCAGGCCGATTGGTGGGCGACCGATGCGGTGGTGTGCTGCCTGGGCACCACGCTGAAGCTGGCGGGCTCACCCGCAGCGTTTCGCGAGGTGGACCACGACCATGTGCTGGCCGCTGCGCGCCTGGCCCGCGTGGCGGGCACGCCGACCTTTGCCTTGAACTCATCGCTGGGCGCAGCGGCAGGCAGTGGCAACCTGTATTTGCGCACCAAGGGCGAGACGGAAGACGACCTGGCGGCTTTGGGCTTTACCTCTCTGACGCTGGTGCGGCCGTCTTTGCTGGACGGTGGACCTCGGCCCGACACCAGGCCTGGCGAGGCGGTGGGCCTGTGGTTTTTTCGGCTGGCTTGGCCCCTCATTCCAGCGCGTTACCGCGCTGTGCGCACGGATGCCGTGGCGCGTGCCTTGCTGCGGGCGGTGCGACAGGCCAAGCCAGGCCGCAGCTGTGTTGAAAACGCAGAGATTTCAAAGGTTTGAGCCTGTTGGTTAAAGAAAGCCACTACCCCAACTTCGGCACCGCCCACTCCCGTACTGTGATGCCCGGCTACTCGCTGTGCATGGCCATCGCGAACAAGGACGGCGCGGCGATTTGCAAGTGGCTCGGGCCAGGCTGTATTCTGTGACCGATTTCCGCTCTCTATTTGGGGAGGCACAACTGTCTCGAGGAGACGTTTTAATGGCTTTTGCTCTTCACGGCCTCAAGGTCTGCACTTTCCTCACAGCCATGGTCTTGATGACCGCTGCGCAAGGTCAATCCGATTGCCGACCAGCGCCAGCGGGCGTGGCCCAGTTGCTTGAAATCAGACCGGGCTTTCATCGTGTGCAAGGCCCTTTGGCCGAGTTCGATCCCTGCCACCGTTCCGTTCAATTGTCGATGCCGGGGTTGTTTGCGGACAAGCTGGCCGACAAGCCACCTTTGATGATCATTGCCCACGGGGGCAATGGTCCCGGCTCGGCCGAGCAGGAAATGGTCAGGCGGATGAACGCGCGCGGTGTGGCCACCTTGTTGTTCGATGCCTATGAAATGAACGGATTTCAGTACCGCGGTACTTCGCTGTTTTTGACGGGTGCCACCAATGAATCTCGCCAGCGCATGATCTTCAAAGCCACCCTTGGGGCTTACCACTGGATTCGTCAAAACGCACACATTGACACCACACGCCTGTACATCCATGGCTTGTCCAACGGCGGCAGTGTGGCGCTGAACATGGCCGCTGTGGTGGATCCCGCACATGTCCGAATGGTGTTTTCTGAAGGGGCACCTTCGGCAGGCATTGGCATGCCGGATCAGCTTCGGGTACCTTTGAAAATGGTGTTCGGCAAACTCGACAACTATGGCGGCAGAACGGCCGACGACTGGATGCACCTGCGCACCGACCCCTGTGTGGTGAATCAGCCCGCCGAAAGCGCTGCGCCTGGCACGGCCCAACGCTGCAGTCTTCGCATCAATCCTGCGGCGCAGGGCTTATCGCCTTTTCAATGGGGTGAGCAACTCAGGGCCCAGGGCCAGCCCCTGGAATTCTGGTTCTACGACGAAGCCGCACACGGGTTGTTGGCGGGGGCTATCGATCGAGGCATGCGCACCTATGGTTCTGGCCCCACGGCCTCCCAACGCTTTGGCTGGATTGGCGCGAGTTCCAATGCGGCCAACCTTTTTGTCGCTGACCTAATGAAGGCCATCAAAACGAGTTACCCCTGATTTTTGAGCGGGTGTGCGCCTCTCAGGCCTTGGTTTGTAGTCCTCTCCCCAGGGCTTTGAAAGGGCTGGGCAAAGTCAGGGGCGCATCTTCGACACACCGGTGCATGTCCGAGTACAGACCATGGTCAATCGGCTTGGCTTTGGACGTGCCCCGGGTTCAGCGTAAGGTAGTAGCACTTTTTTGGAGAACACATGTTCAACCGCCGCCATTTTCTGGGTACCGGCCTGGCCAGTGCCACAGCCTTGACCTTTTCCTCCGTCTGGTCACAAAACACGCCACAGTTCGGTCCACCTGAGTTGCCTTCTGTGGGCTTTCGCCGCATGAAGTTGGGGGCCATGGAGGTCATTGCCTTGAACGATGGCGCTGTGCGCCGCCCGTTGGGTCAGGAATTTGTGCCCGCTGTGCCGCTCGACCAAGTCAAGGCTTTGTTGGCCTCGCAAAACCTGCCCACCGATTACATCGATGTGCCCTACACACCGTTTTTGTTGATCAACGGCAACCAGCGTTATTTGTTTGACACCGGTTTTGCCGACAACGGCCCCCCCACCACGGGCAAGTTGCTGGGCAATCTGGCTGCTGCGGGTTTCAAGCCTGAGGACATCAACAACGTGGTGCTCAGCCACTTTCATGGTGACCACATCAATGGCTTGCGCTTCAAAAACGGCAACTTGGTTTACCCCAATGCCCGTGTGCATGTGCCCACACCCGAGCACGCTTTCTGGACAGACGAAGCCCGCATTGCGGCAGCACCTGCTCAGATGCAAGGCGCCTTTGGGGCCGTCAAGCGCGCCTTGACGGGGTTGACTTCGGACCAATTGGTCAAGTTTGAGCCCGGCAGCACCTTGGCCCCTGGTCTTCAGTCGGTGGCCGCTTTTGGCCATACCCCTGGACACACCTTGTTCACGGCGAGTTCTGAAGGCCAATCGTTTGCCTATGTGGCCGACATCACCAACGTGCCATCCTTGTTTGCCCGCAACCCCGATTGGGCCGTGCTGTTTGACATGAACCCCGAGATGGCCCGCCAAAGCCGCCGCCGCATCTTTGACATGTTGGTCAAAGAAAAAATGATGGCCGGTGGTTTTCACTTCCCTTTCCCAGCCTTTGGTTCCATCATGCCCTCGGGCAATGGCTACCAGTTTGTACCGGTGGCCTGAGCCCATCGCTTGCGCTGTACCCCCCCAAACCCACGCCCACAAGGCGTGGGTTTTTTTGTGTCCGTTTTGGACAGTCCGATACACAGCGCGTGGGTAAGATATTTTTGTGCCGCGAGCCAGAGCCCAAGGCGCATGCGGCACCCCTGTTTCTTTGGAGAACCCCCTATGCACTACACCACCTTGGGCAAAAGCCCTCTGAAAGTTTCCCGCCTGTGTTTGGGCACCATGATGTTTGGTGACCAGACGCCTTTGGAAGATGCGCGATCGATGGTGGCCGATGCGCAAGAAAAGGGCTGCAACTTCATCGACACCGCCGACATTTACACCCTTGGCAAGTCTGAAGTCATGGTGGGTCAGGTCCTCAAGGGGCATCGTCAGCATTGGGTATTGGCCAGCAAGCTCGGCAACCCGATGTCGAACCGCCCCAACGATCAGGGCTACTCGCGCAGCTGGATGTGGCGGGCTTGCGAAGACAGCCTGCGCCGCCTAGACACCGATCACTTGGACATTTATTACCTGCACCGCGACTACAACGGCATGAACCTGGAAGAGCCCTTGCGGGGCATCGAAGCCTTGTTGCGCGACGGCAAGATCCGCTACTGGGGCGTGTCCAATTTCAGGGGCTGGCGCATTGCCGAGATGGTCAACATGGCGCGCCAGATGAACATGCCTGGCCCCGTGGTGTGCCAGCCTTATTACAACCTGCTCAACCGCTTGCCCGAGGTGGAAATTCTGGAAGCCTGCGGCCATTACGGCCTGGGTGTGGTGCCCTACAGCCCGATTGCACGCGGGGTGCTCACGGGCAAATATGCACCTGGCCAGACGCCTGCAGAGGGCAGCCGCGCCGCCCGGGGCGACAAGCGCATTCTGGAGACCGAGTTTCGCGAAGAGTCGCTGCAGATTGCGCAAACTTTGCGGCTGCATTGCGAACGCAAGGGCGTCTCGCTGGCGCACTTTGCCACCGCATGGGTGCTGGCCAGCCGCCATGTGAGCGCGGTCATTGTTGGCCCCCGAACCCTGGCGCAGTGGCAAGACTACGCGGGCGCACTGGATGTGGAGATCACCGCCGAAGACGAAGCCTTGGTCAACAGCTTGGTGGCCCCGGGCCATCCATCGACGCCGGGTTACAACGATCCGTCTTATCCCTTGAACGGACGCTGAAACCCACCTGTCTTTTTTCCTTTGCCTGTCGATGGAGGCAGTTGGGCCCATTGACAAGCGCCTTGGAATTTCTGTACAGTCTGTACATAAATCAAGGAGTTGACCATGTTAGACACCCCGCAATATGGACTCGAACAGGCCCGGGCTCAGCTGCCGCTCATCGCCTCGGAGGCGGTGGCTGGCTACAGCACTGTGATCACGCGCCACGGCAAACCGGTGGCGGTGGTGGTGCCGGTGGCGCAGTGGCGTGACCAACAGGCCCGCTCGCTGCGGCAAGGCGGTGTTCTGGCCTTGCGTGGTTCGGGGCGCGGCTTGTGGCCGGAGGGTGCGGCTGCGGCGGTGGCCCAGCTGCGCGATGAGTGGGCCTGAGCCGTGGCGACCCCTGCCCGAGTCCGTGCTTCGGCAGCGCTTTGGGGTGGCCTGAGCGAGGGCGCCACGGTGCTGGTGGACACCGCGCCCTGGATTTACCTGCTTGAAGACCATGCCGAATTCGCACCCCGTTTTTTAGGCCTGTTTGAAGCCGCAGAGCGCGGCCAGATCCAACTGGCCTTGAGCACCGTGACCTTGGCCGAGGTGCTGACCGGGCCTTACAAGGTGGGCCAAACGGCCTTGGCCAAACGCTACGAGACCGCTTTGGGCGCTTACCAAGTGGTGCCTTTGTCGGCGGCGGTGGCCAGTCTGGCGGCGCAGTTGCGGGTGCAATACCGCCTCAAGTTGCCCGATGCGGTGCAGCTGGCCTCGGCGCTGCAGATTGGGGCAGCTGCCCTGGTCACCCATGACCGGGACTTTTCTGCGGTGCAGGGCTTGCCGGTGTTGATGGGCGCTTGATGCACGCGCCTTTGATCAAGTGCTTGAGATTTGAAATAGGGGCTTGCCGCACAATCCCAGCATGACAAGCCAAGAGCACAAACAGGTGGTGATCGCGGGCGGCGGCATGGGCGGCCTTGCGGCTGCTGTCGCGTGTGCGAAGCTGGGCGTGCCGGTGCAATTGCTCGAGCGCGCAGCGCAGCTGAGCGAGGTGGGCGCGGGCATCCAGATCGGGCCGAATGTGACGCGCATTTTGCAAGCCTGGGGCTTGGGTGCGGCGCTGTCGCAGGTAGCGGCTTTCCCGAAGCAATTGCAAGCGCGCGATGCCCAAACCGGGCAAGTGCTGGGCAAGCTGACTTTGGGCGCGCGGGCGCAGGCAACTTATGGCGCGCCTTACGCCACCATCCACCGGGCCGATTTGCAGGCTTTGTTGCACCGGGCAGCCCAAAGCGCCGGAGTGGACCTGCTGCTGGGCCAGACCGTGCAAGGCTGGCAAGGCACCGAAGAGGCTTTGCAAGTGAACACGGCGCAAGGCCTTAGCCTGAAGGCCAGCGCCTTGATTGGGGCCGACGGCGTATGGAGTGCGGTGCGCCAGCAGTTGCTGGGCGACGCCCCGGCGCGCTTTACCGGACACCTGGCGTATCGGGCGCTCGTGGCGCAGGCCGATTTGCCCGCGCACTTGCGCAGCGACCAGGTCACCGTGTGGATGGGGCCGCGACTGCATGTGGTGCATTACCCGGTGCGCAGTGGGCAGTGGCTGAACCTCGTGGCCATCGTGCATGGCGACAAACCTGCGCAGGCCCAAGCTTGGGACGCAGCCGGGCACGCCAAGGCGCTGATGCAGGCCATGGGCGCGGTGGGCAAGGATTTGCACGAACGACTGGCGTCGGTACCCGCTTGGCGGCAGTGGGCGCTGCACGACCGGGCGCCCATGAGTGCTACCAGCCAAATGGCTCAAGGACGTGTGGCTTTGCTGGGGGATGCCGCTCACCCCATGCGGCCCTATTTGGCGCAGGGCGCGGGCATGGCGATTGAAGACGCGCAGGTCTTGGCGCAGTGTATGAGCGCACAGAGCGGCAGCGTGGCTGAGCGATTGCAAGCCTATGCCGAGCAGCGCTGGGCTCGCAACGCCCGAGTGCAGGCGAGGGCGATCCGAAATGGTCGCATCTTCCATGCCTCCGGCCCCGCGGCATGGGGGCGCAATTTATCGATGCGCCTGATGGGCGAGCGCTTGATGGACGTGCCTTGGTTGTATGGGGGCGGTCCTATGGCGACCTGTTGATCCAGCCCCAAAATGCCGGCCTGTATGGTTCCTTGTGGGAGCGGCGTCCTCGCCGCAAAGAATCCACGCTGAACGCAGCGCATGCCCGCTATCCCATGTACATTCGCCTGCTTGGTTTGTCGCCCGCTATGAACGTCACCGGTTCAATATTTCAGAGAAATTTTCATGTCTGTTCACTGTTCTTCACTGCAGTCTCCCGCCATGGCGCTGACCTCTTGCCAGAGCCTGCACGCTAAGCCGGAATCTATCCCTCACCGTTGGTTGGCTGCCTGCACGGCCTTGGTTTTGGCGATGCCCACCGCCTGGGCGCAAAGCACCGATTTGTCGGCCTGCATGGCCGAGCTGCGGCCGGCTGCCCGCACGGGCAAGGTGAGCGACGCCACCTGGACGCGCCACACGGCGGGCCTGCAGGCTGACTTCAGCGTGATCGAGAAGCTGAACTTTCAGCCTGAATTTCGCACCGCCATTTGGGACTACATGTCGGCCCTGGTGGACGAGGAGCGTGTGGCCGATGGCGCGGCGCGTTTGGCCCAGCACCGCCCAGCGCTGGCGCGTGCCGAAGAGCGTTTTGGCGTAGACCCGGCCACGGTGGTGGCGGTCTGGGGTGTGGAGAGCAATTTTGGACAGACCTTTGGCAAATACCCGTTGGTACAGGCACTGGGCACCTTGTCGTGCCACGGGCGGCGGCAAAGTTATTTCAGGGGCGAATTTTTCGCGGCGCTGCGCATTTTGCAAGCCGGGCACATTGCGCCCGAGCGCTTGGTGGGCTCGTGGGCGGGGGCCTTTGGCCACACCCAGTTCATGCCCACGACCTTTGAGCGTTTGGCGGTGGACTTTGACGGCGACGGCCGCGCCGACCTGATGGACAGCAGTGTGGACGCGCTGGGCTCCACGGCCAACTTTCTGGCCCGAGCAGGCTGGCAACGCGGCCTGCCTTGGGGCATTGAGGTCAAGTTGCCTGCAGGCATCTCCTTGGCCGGAGAAGGCCGACGCAGCAAACGCCCGGTGTCTGAATGGACCGCCCGTGGCGTGCGTCGGGTGGACGGCTCGGCCTTGCCCGCCAGTTTGGGCAACGTGGGCTTGTTGACGCTGGCCGGTGCCAATGGACCGGCGTTTTTGGTCACGCGTAACTTTGACGCGCTCTACAGCTACAACGCCGCCGAAAGCTACGGCCTGGCGATTGCTCACTTGAGCGACCGCCTGCGCGGCGCTGGCCCCTTTGCCACCCCATGGCCGACCGACGACGCGGGCCTCTCACGCGCCGAGCGGCGCGAGTTGCAGGGCTTGATGACGATGCGCGGCCACGACATCGGCCCCATCGACGGCATGTTGGGCGAAAAATCGCGCGAGGCGATCCGCGCCGAACAAAAACGTCTGGGCATGGAGGTCAATGGCCGTGGCGGCCAGAAAATCCTCAAGGCCCTGCGAGGGGGCTGAACTCAGGCGGTCAGCGGTAAAGCCCGCTGCCGCTTGCCCGTGAGGGCAAACAGCGCGTTGCCCACGGCCGGAGCCAAGGGCGGCACCGCCGGTTCGCCCACGCCGGCTGGGTGGCGGGTGCTGGGTACGATGTGGGTTTGCACCACCGGGGTCTGACTGAGCGCGAGCATGGGGGCGTCAGCAAAGTTGCTTTGTTGCACCACTCCGCCCACGATGTCGATCTTGCCGAACAGCGCGGCGCTCAGGGCATAGACCACGCTGCTTTCCATTTGCTGGGCCACGGTGCCGGGGTTGACCACGGTGCCGCAGTCGATGGCACACACCACGCGGTGCACGCGGATCTGGCCTTCGGTCAGAGAGACCTCGGCCACTTGCGCCACGATGGAGCCAAAGGATTTGTGCAGCGCGATGCCGCGCGCACGGCCTGCAGGCAAGGGCGTGCCCCAAGCCGCTTTGTCAGCCGCCAGCTGCAGAACAGCGGCGTAACGCGGTGCGTCTTTCAGCAGTTTCAAGCGGAAGGCCAGCGGATCTTGTTTCGTGGCCACAGCCAGCTCGTCGATGAAGCTTTCCGAGAAGAAGGCGTTGTGCGAATGACCGACCGAGCGCCAAAAACCCACCGGTACACCAGACTTGGTGGCCACATGGCTCATGTGCTGGCTGGCAAAGCCGTAGGGCAAATCGAACAGGCCTTCGGACGCGGTTTTGTCGGGCATGTCGATGGGGCCCGACAGGTGGGGCGCTGCACGCGCCATCCAGCGCGGGGTGATGGCGTCACCGGCCGACTTGATGCGCAAGCTGCTGACTTCGCCTTTCTCGTCCAGCGAGGCCTGTAACTTGGCCAGGTGCATGGGGCGGTAAAAGTCGTGCTTCATGTCTTCTTCGCGCGACCAGCTCAGTTGCACCGGCTGACCTTCGCAGGCCATGGCGACTTGCACGGCTTGGCCGACAAAGTCGACGTCCAGTCGACGACCGAAACCACCGCCCAGTTGGGTGACATGGACAGTGACATTGTCTTTGTCGACCTTGGCCACTTTGGCGGCCATGTCGCGGGCCATTTGCGGCACTTGTGTGGGCAACCAGATGTCCACCTTGCCGTCTTTGACTTGCGCAGTGCAGTTCATCGGCTCCATCGTGACGTGGGCCAGGTAGGGCGCTTGGTACAGGGCGTCGATGCGGGTGGCGGCGGATTTTTCGGCTTGGGTGGGCACACCTTGTTCGTGGAAGGTGAAGCCGCTCTCTTCGTTCAAAGCCTTGAGCAAGTCGGCCTGGATGCGCTGGGTGTCCAATGCGCCCGTGGCAGGGGCCTGCCACTGCACTTTGACGGCCTGCACGCCTTGGCGTGCGTGCCAGGTGGTTTGCCCCACCACGGCCAAGCCTGCCGTGCCGCCGCCCCAAGCGTCCAGCGGCACAACTTTGGAAACACCTTTTACCGCCAAGGCGTCTTTCGTGTCCATGGACGCAGCGCTGCCGCCGATCATGGGACACATCTGCACAGCGGCAAACAGCATGCCGGGCAGACGCACGTCCAAGCCGAACGTGGCTTGGCCTGTGACTTTGGACGGGATGTCCGTGCGCGGCGCGGCTTGACCGATGAGCTGCCACTTTTCGCGCGATTTGGTTTGGATGCCCGAGGGTGTGCTGCCCGATGCAGCGGCCACCATCTGGCCGTAGTGCGCGGACTGGCCTGAGGCGTGTTGCATCACGCCTTGGGAGACAGTGATTTCGCTGGCGGGCACTTTCCATGTGGCCGCTGCGGCTTGCAGCAAGCTGGCGCGCGCGGTGGCGGCGGCCATGCGCAAAGGGTCCCACAAGTCGGAGATCGAAGACGAACCACCGGTGGCGTTGAGGTCCAGTTCACGGGCGACTTTGCCCACCAGCCATTCGCCCATCTTGATCTTGGTGGGTTTGTGCTCGCCTTCGCTGTCCAGCGGGTGAAAGGGCAGGCTGGCGACCAGCATGGCCACGTTGCCATAAATGCTGTCGCCGCCAGCTTGCTCCAGACGCACACGGTTCAGGGGCACATCAAGTTCTTCGGCCACCAACATGGCGAGCGCCGTGTGCACGCCTTGGCCCATTTCGCTGCGGGGCATGGCCAAGACCACGGCCCCGTCTTTGGCGATCTTGATCCAGCCGTTTAAGGCCACATCACCTTGGGTTTGGAGCATGAGTTCGGGTGAGCCCAGGCGTGAGCGTGCGGGCATCACGCCCCAGCCGACGACCAATGCGCCGGTCGCACCGAGCGCGCTGAGTAACCAGGTACGGCGTTTCATGCGGCACCGCCTTTCTTCATTTGTGCGGCAGCTCGGTGGATGGCGGCGCGAACACGCTGGTAGGTGCCGCAGCGACACAGGTTGGTCATGGCGGCGTCGATCTCGGCGTCGCTGGGGTTAGGGTTTTTATCAAGCAGGGCGGCTGCAGCCATCAGCATGCCGCTTTGGCAATAGCCGCATTGGGGCACTTGCTCGGCGATCCAGGCCGCTTGCAGCGGGTGGGGTTTTTCTGCCGTGCCCAAGGACTCGATGGTTTTGATCGCTTGATTGGCCACAGACGAGACGGGCATCACGCACGAGCGCACGGGCTGGCCGTCGACATGCACGGTGCAGGCCCCGCAAGCGGCGATGCCGCAGCCGAATTTGGTGCCCGTCAGGTTCAGTTCGTCGCGCAGCACCCACAGCAGGGGCATGCTCGGGTCGGCGGTGGATGTGCGGCTTTGGCCGTTGATGTTCAGTTGCATGGTTTTTAACTTGAAATTTTTCTTGGGACCGATGTTAACTGCACACGCTTGAACCCGTGACCGCCTGAATTAAGAGGCCCATGGTGCATGCTTTTGCATGATGGCGTTGAACAGCTCAGAAGCTTCAATTGCCCCCAGCCACTGCGCCAATGCGGGCCAAGCTTGGGCGGCAAACCAGGCAGGGTCGGTGTGGGCGAATTGCCGCACAAAGGGAGCCAATGCCGCGTCTGCCAGGCCGAAATGCTCGCCAGCCAACAAGGGCTGTGCGCGAAGCCGCGCATCTAGCGTGTGCAACCAAACTGCGGCCTCATCACGGTCGGCCGCGCCGCTGTCGAGACCTGAGCGGTTGGGGTATTTGTAGCAGTCCAGCTGATGCTTGAAAGGTCCGTCGTTGTGCGCGATCAGGGCCAGTGCATCGGCCATATCCGCATCCGACGCAGGCAACCAGCCTAGCGGGTCGTGCTGGCGCAGCGCCCACAGCATGATGTCCAGGCTTTGATCCAGCACTTTGCAGTCCGCAGCCCGACGCAGCCACAACACCGGGACCGTGCCTTTGGGCGAAAGGGCCAGCAGATGGGCAGGCTTGTTTTTCAGCACCACTTCGCGGTGTTCGTAAGCGATGCCGCTGACCCGCAGGGCCATGCGCGCCCGCATGGCGTAGGGACATCGGCGAAACGAATACAAAACAGGCTGGGGTGCAGGCAGGGGGGCGGCCAGGGTGTTGGGCATGGTGGCAGTGTAAATCGCAGCCTTTGTGCAAGACTGTTGCGACTGTGCCAAGATAAGCCCCCTCTTATTTTTCACAGACGGAGACCTGCCTTGAACAACGACCTGATCAACGATGCCCAAGCCCTTTTGGGTGGCCGTGTGGACTCCCCGGGCACCACCCGCCGCGTGGCTCTGCAAGCAGCTTTGGGTGTGGGCTATGCCGCTGCGGCCATGCCCATCATGGCGCAGACAGCCATCAAGACTCCGGTAACGGGCCTGGTGTCAGGCGAAGTCACCATCGACGTGAATGGTTTCAAGATGCCCGCCTACCGCAGCGCCCCAGCAGGCAAGACCGGCTTGCCTGTCGTGTTGGTGATTTCCGAAATTTTTGGAGTGCACGAGTACATCGCCGACGTCACCCACCGCCTGGCCCAGGCTGGTTACATGGCGATTGCACCTGAGTTGTTCATACGCCAGGGCGATCCCAGCCAGTACGGCGAAATCGCCAAGCTGCAATCTGAAATCATCTCCAAAGTGCCCGATGCGCAGGTGATGGCTGACCTGGACGCCTGCGTGGCCTGGGCGGCAGCGAATGGCGGCAGCACCGACAAGCTGGCGATCACCGGTTTTTGCTGGGGCGGTCGAATCACCTGGTTGTATGCCGCGCACCAGCCCAAGCTCAAGGCTGGCGTGGCCTGGTATGGCCGACTGGTGGGCAATGCCACAGCGCAAACGCCAGCACACCCGTTGGCCTTGGTTGGCAGCCTCAAGGCGCCGGTGCTCGGTTTGTACGGCGCGGCCGACACCGGCATCCCCCTTGACACGGTTGATAAGATGAAAGCCGAACTGGCTCAAGGACCCGCAGCGGCCAAAGCCAGTGAGTTTGTGGTTTATCCTGATGCCCCGCACGCTTTTCACGCCGATTACCGAGGCAGCTACCGAAAGGGACCTGCTGAAGATGGTTGGCAGCGATTGCTGGCCTGGCTCAAACGCCACGGCGTGGCCTGATTTTTTGAAAGCAAAGACCGCCCTACGGGGCGGTTTGTTTTGGAGTGCCAAGCACTTCTTGGATACAAGATGATTTTATTGGCGATTTTGGTGGGCACTTTGGTGGCGGGAATTGGCAGCGTCTGGGTGGCGGCCTGGCTGAGTTTTGGCGTGCTCAGCCGCTACACCCAGCACATGCTGAGCCTGGCCGCCGGGGCCTTGATGGCGACCTCGTTTTTGCACCTCTTGCCCGAGGCCTTCGAGAGTGAGGCAGGCGCACACGAGTTGTTCCTGACTTTGCTGGTGGGTTTGCTGTTCTTCTTTTTGCTCGACAAGGCTGAACTTTGGCACCATGGACATGAGCATGGACATGGGCACGACCATGGACATGGGCACGACCATGGGCATGAACATGGTCATGCGCACCAAGACGACCATTCGAATGCGCACAACACCCATGCCGACGACAAGCCAACCAGCGGGCAGTGGGCCGTGTTGGCGGGTGACAGTGTGCATTGCTTTGGCGACGGCATCCTGATTGCATCGGCTTTCATCGCCGACATGCGCTTGGGCGTGATTGCCGCGCTGGCCGTGCTGGCTCATGAAATCCCTCATCACATGGGCGATCTGGCCGTCTTGCGCCGAGGCAGCAGCAGTCGAAGAGTCGCCATCCTCAAGGTCTCGATGGCCGGGGCCATCACCGCTTTGGGCGGGGCGGTGGGCTATATGCTGGTCGATGCCCTGCACGACTGGTTACCGTATTTCCTGGTGGTGGCCAGCAGCAGCTTTGTTTATGTGGCCTTGGCCGACCTGATCCCCCAATTGCAAAAGCGCCTGTCTGCGCGCGAGACAGCTGCACAAATTTTGTGGCTGGCTGTGGGCATCGGCATGGTGGTCATCGTCAGCGCTTTGGCAGGGCACCAGCACTGACGCGGCTGTTCAAATGGGCATGTGCCACGCCCATCGCGCACGGGGTGCGTTCCTACTAATTCAGCCTTTGGCGCACGGCAGGCCAGGGGTGCGGCACCATTCGCTCCAGCTGCCTGCGTAAAGGGCGGTGGGCCCGAAACCGGCCAGCTCCATGGCCATCAGGTTGGGCACGGCCGTGACGCCGCTGCCGCAGTGGTGCACCACGCTGTTGGCAGGGCGGCCCGCCAGCACCTGGGTCCATTCCGTCTTCAGTTGCTCAGGGCTTTTGAAGCGGCCGTCTTCGGTGAAGTTCTCGGTAAAAGGACGGTTCAAAGCGCCCGGAATGTGACCTGCCACCGGGTCCAGGGGCTCCACCTCGCCCCGATAGCGGGCACCGGCACGGGCGTCGACCACGGTTTGGGTGGGTTGGCCCAAGTGGGCAACGACCGCGTCGGTGAGCACCAGCTGACGCAATGGCGCTTGCAGTTCGAACTGAGCAGGGGGCGGGGGTGTGAAGGCGCCGGATTCTGTGGCACCACCCGCTTCTTTCCAGGCCTGCAGGCCGCCGTCGAGCACGGCCACGGCCTCGTGGCCCAGCCACTTGAGCATCCACCACAAGCGCCCACAGTATTGGCTTTTGTTGCGGTCGTACACCACGATCTGCATGCCGTTGTGAATGCCCAGGCTCCCCAGCCACTGCGCCACGATCTCGCGCTTTGGCAAGGGGTGACGTCCGCCGTTGACGGCCTGGCCCGGCTGGTGTGTGCTCAGGTCCTTGTCCATATGGGCGGGCAGGGCCGCTGCGATGCGTTCGCTGGCAAAAAAGCCATCGGTCAGCTCGGGTTTCATCAGGTCAAAGCTGCAGTCCAACACGGCGCAGGGCGTGCCCTGGGCCTGCAGCGATTGCAGTTGGGTCGTGGTGATCAACAAGGGGTACATGGCAAAGGTCTCCGTTCAATGGTTTTTGGCTGGGGCGCGGGGCAGTGTTCGGTTTCGCAAGATGGTGGATGCGATGCCACTGGCCATGATCAGGGCCATGCCCAACCAGCCCATGAGGGGTATCTGCTCAGCGAACAGCATCCATCCAAACAAAGCACCAAAGACGATACCCGAATATTGCAGATTGGCCACCACCAGGGTGGAGCCTCGGCTGTAGGCCTTGGTCATGCACAGTTGACCCAAGGCCGCCAGCACACCCACCGGCAGCAACCACAGCAAGCTGGGCCAAACCCATGGACTCATGCCGGTGACCAGCATCAGCACCGCACCCACCACAGTGGTGCCCACCGAGAAATAAAACACGGTGCGGACTTCGGGTTCGTTCAGTCGGCCCAATGCAGCCACTTGAATGTAGGCCAAGGCAGCGATCAGCCCCGACAGCAGGCCGATGATGCCCGCAAACAGCTGGTCTTCTTCGAGGGTGGGGCGCAGCAGCAAGATGACGCCACCGAAACCCGCGATCACCGTCAGCACGATGGGGCCTTGGCGTGTCGCTGCTTGCAGGCTGCCCATGACCAAGGTGCTGCCCACCAGAAAAACCGCCACCCAGATGCCGCTCATGTAATTGAGCGTCATGGCCGTGGCCAAAGGCAAGTGACCAATGGCATAAAACCAGGCGGCCAATGAAGTCACGCCCACCACGGAGCGCCAGATGTGCAACATGGGAATCGGCGTGCGCAAAGGTACGCCCTGAACTCGACACAAACTGGCCATGAAGACCACGCCAATCAGACCCCGAAAAAACACCAACTCGAAGGTGTGAAAGTGGGCCGATGCGTATTTGATGCAAACGCCCATCATGGAGAAGAACAAGGATGCCAGGATCATCCAGGAAGCTTGCATCGGCTGAGCGTCAAAGTGTTTTCATTTGTCTGCGGTACCACTCGTGAAAGTGTTGCATGCCGTCTTCCATGGGGCTTTGGTAAGGACCGACTTCGTTGTCGCCACGCGCCACAAGGGCTTTGCGGCCCGCATCCATGCGTTCGGCAATTTCATCGTCCTCCATGCAGGTTTCCATGTAGGCCGCTTGCTGGGCTTCGACGAATTCGCGCTCGAAGGCCACGATCTCTTCGGGGTAGTAAAACTCCACCATGTTCAGCGTTTTGCTGGGGCTGATCGGGTGCAGGGTGGAGACGGTGAGCACATGGGGGTACCACTCGACCATGATGTGCGGATAGTAGGTCAGCCAAATGGCACCACGCTCGGGCAGTTGGCCATTGCGGTACTTCAGCAGCACTTCGTGCCATTTTTTGTAGGTCTCCGAGCCGGGCTGGCCAAAGCCGCCCGACACACCCACGGTTTGCACCGAGTAGTGTTCTTTGAACTCCCAGCTCAGGTCGTCGCAAGTGACAAACTGGCCAAGCCCTGGGTGGAAGGGGCCGACGTGGTAGTCCTCCAGATACACCTCGATGAAGGTCTTCCAGTTGTAGTTGCACTCGTGCAGCTCGACGCGGTCGAGCGCGTAACCATCGAAATCGAGTTGCGCCCTGGGGCCCATGTTGGCCAGATCGGCGGCAATGTCGCGGCCATTGTCTTCAAACAGCAGACCGTTCCATTCCTGCAACTTGTAGTTGTTCAGGTTCAGGCACGGGTCGTGCGAGAAGTGCGGTGCGCCCAACAACTGACCGTTTGGCGCGTAGGTCCAGCGGTGCAAGGGACAGACAATGTTGCCTCCTGCGCTGCCTTTTTGCTGGGTGTGCAAATTACCACGCCCGTGCAGCATGACGGCTTGGCGGTGTCGGCAGACATTGGAGACGAGTTCCACCCCGCCTTGGGCGTTGCGCACCAAGGCGCGGCCTTCTCCCTCATGGGGCAGGGCGTAATAGTCGCCCGGGTTGGGAATCACCAGCTGGTGGCCCACATAACGGGGGCCTTGGTGGAAGAGTGTGTTCAATTCGCGCTGGAACAGCGCCTCATCGAAATAAGTGGAAACTGGTAGTTGGCTTGCGGCCTGCTGCAGTTGAAGACTTAAATCAGACATGGGTGACCTGACCTAGAGACTCCCCCTATGAAGGGGCAGGGACAAAGCGCTGAGTTCAAAGAAAACGGCGCAAAAAAATGACAGCGAAATCCTGTCGGTGGACGCTGATTCTACCTCGGGGGGGTGCCCCAGCTGAGCTGGGCTTCACTGGCCGTGAAAAATCCAGGTTCTGCGCTGGCTGGCTGGCCCGTTGCTTCGCCCATATGCGTCTTGTGGACTTGACAGGGATAACTGTCAGCTTCATCACGGCTTAAGGCCTAAAATCGGGTTTTTAACCGGAATACCCCATGCCCAAGGCCGCCCCCACCGACCCCGCTGATCCCCCGGCAGCACCCCTGCCCGCCACGTACGAAGCGGCTTTGGCAGAGTTGGAGTCGCTGGTCGGTCAATTGGAATCTGGCCAAATGCCTTTGGACCAGCTCCTATCTGGCTACCAGCGCGGCGCGGCTTTGCTGGCGTTTTGCCGCGACAAACTCAAGGCGGTGGAAGACCAGATCCAAGTGCTGGACGGTGGGCAACTCAAACCCTGGAGCGGTGCATGAACGCTTTTGACCTCAAAGCCTGGATGCAGCCGCATTTGGATCGGGTTGAGCAGGCCCTGTCGCAAGGCATCGCCGCCGATTCGCCCGCCCAATTGGGCGAAGCCATGCGCTACGCCGTGTTGGACGGTGGCAAACGCCTGCGCCCCTTGCTGGTGCTGGCCACGGCCGAGGCGGTGGGCCAAGCCACACAAAGCGCGGCGGCCCTGAATGCGGCGTGTGCGCTGGAACTCATCCATGCCTATTCGCTGGTGCACGACGACATGCCCTGCATGGACAACGATGTGCTTCGGCGCGGTAAACCCACGGTGCATGTGCAGTTTGGCGAGGCCCAGGCCCTGCTGGCTGGGGACGCTTTGCAGACCTTGGCCTTTGAGATTCTGACCCCTGCAGACGCCAGTGTGAGCGCTTCGGTGCAAGCCGCCTGTGTGGGTTTGCTGGCTCGTGCTTCGGGTTACCAGGGCATGGCCGGAGGCCAGGCGATTGACCTGGTCAGCGTGGGTCAGCGCCTGAGCGAAGACCAACTGCGTCAGATGCATCGCCTCAAAACCGGTGCCTTGCTGTTGTGCAGTGTGCACATGGGCGCGGCCTGTGTCTCCGATGTGCCTGCCAAGGTGCAGGCAGCCCTGAGTCGATTTGGTCAGGCACTGGGCCTGGCCTTTCAGGTGGTGGACGATGTCCTGGATGTGACGGCCGATTCGGCCACGCTGGGCAAGACTGCAGGCAAGGATGAAGCCGCTGACAAGCCCACCTATGTGGCCCTGATGGGTCTGGACGCCGCCAAGGCTTATGCCGATGCGTTGGCCGCTGAGGCGGTGCAGGCCTTGGCCGACACCGGTTTGCCCGATGACCGTTTGGCCGCTTTGCGCGCCTTGACCGCCATGGTGGTAGAAAGAAACAACTGACATGACCGATTTGCTCAAGAACATCGACTCCCCTGCCGATCTGCGCCGCCTGCAGCGCTCAGACTTGCCCCAATTGGCCGATGAGTTGCGCCACTGCGTGCTCGACAACGTGTCCAAAACCGGTGGGCACCTGAGCTCCAACCTCGGCACTGTGGAGTTGACGGTGGCCTTGCACTACGTCTTCAACACGCCCGAAGACCGCATCGTTTGGGACGTGGGCCACCAGACCTACCCGCACAAAATCTTGACTGGCCGTCGTGACCGCATGCCCACGCTGCGCCAATTTGGCGGCTTGTCGGGCTTTCCGCGCCGCGACGAAAGCGAGTACGACACCTTTGGTACGGCGCACTCGTCCACCAGCATCTCCGCCGCTTTGGGTATGGCTGTGGCCGCCCGCCAAAAAGGCGAGTCGCGCCATTCGATCGCGGTGATTGGCGACGGCGCCATGACCGCGGGCATGGCCTTTGAAGCGCTGAACAACGCGGGCGTGGAAGAATGCAAGCTGCTGGTGATCCTGAACGACAACGACATGTCGATCAGCCCACCCGTGGGCGCGCTCAACCGCTATTTGGCGCAACTGATGAGCGGGCGTTTTTATTCGGCGGCCAAGGCTGGGGCCAAGAACGTGCTCAAAAACGCACCGCCCC
Source organism: Comamonadaceae bacterium (assembly GCA_027486495.1). GTDB lineage: Bacteria > Pseudomonadota > Gammaproteobacteria > Burkholderiales > Burkholderiaceae_C > Limnohabitans_A. The sequence continues at coordinate 30,613 of JAIXOZ010000167.1, forward strand.
TGTTCGAGCTGGCCAAGCGCCTGGAAGAAACGGCCAAAGGCATGGTGGTGCCCGCCACACTGTTTGAGAAATTCGGCTTCAACTACATCGGCCCGATCGACGGGCACGACCTGGAGTCGCTGATCCCGACGCTGGAAAACATCAAAAACCTGGACGGGCCGCAGTTTTTGCATGTGGTCACCAAAAAAGGCCAAGGCTATGAAAAAGCCGAAGCCGACCCGGTGGCCTACCACGGTCCCGGCAAGTTCGACCCGAATGTGGGCCTGGTGCCTGCCGCCACGCCCGCCAAAACCACCTTCACCCAGGTGTTTGGCCAGTGGCTCTGCGACATGGCCGACAAAGACATGCGGCTGGTGGGCATCACGCCCGCCATGCGGGAAGGCTCGGGCATGGTGGCGTTTCACCAGCGGTTCCCTAAGCGTTACTACGACGTTGGCATTGCCGAACAGCACGCGGTGACCTTTGCTGCGGGCATGGCCTGCGAGGGTCTGAAACCCGTGGTGGCCATTTATTCCACTTTTTTGCAGCGCGGCTACGACCAGCTGATCCACGATGTGGCGCTGCAAAACCTGCCGGTGGTGTTTGCGCTGGACCGCGCGGGTTTGGTGGGGGCCGACGGGGCCACCCACGCGGGGGCCTACGACATCGCCTACATCCGCTGCATCCCCAACATGAGCCTGGCTTGCCCGGCTGACGAGCGCGAATGCCGTCAGTTGCTGAGCACCGCTTACGCTCAAAACCACCCAGTGGCCGTGCGTTACCCGCGCGGTGCAGGCGTGGGCACCGACCCCGGCCGCGACTTGGACACTTTGCCCTTTGGCAAAGGCGAGGTGCGCCGCCAAGGTGAGAAGCTCGCTATTTTGGCCTTTGGCACCCTGCTGGCCCCGGCCTTGCAAGCCGCCGAAAAGCTCAATGCCACGGTGGTCAACATGCGCTGGGTCAAGCCTTTGGATGTCGAATTGCTGGCGCAGATTGCGCAAAGCCACGAGCGCCTGGTCACGGTGGAAGAGGGTTGCATCATGGGCGGTGCGGGCAGCGCGGTGGGCGAAGCCCTGCAGCAGCTGAACCTGCAGCGCTCGGTGCTGCACCTGGGTTTGCCTGACGAGTTCATCGAGCATGGCGACCCGGCTAAGTTGCTGGCGCTGCAAGGCTTGGATGCTGCGGGCATCGAGGCGTCGATTCGACAGCGTTGGGGTCTTTGAACTTTTTTGAGTGCGGCTTCGAAATACCTCCACGAAATTGTCGGTATTGCGAAGGCCCTTTGAATTTAATGATTTAAAAAAGGGTAAACCCCCACCTTGAGGGTCTGGTTCATTTCCTACAATAAGCCCTGCTAGATTCAGCAACCCTGTTTAGGGGTCTCAGTCATTTCACAAGGAGTTATCCCTATGGATCGTCGTTCACTCATCAAAAATACGGGCATGGCCGGTATTTTGGCAGCAGGTGTTGCACCTGCTGTTCACGCGCAGGCCGCCATTCGCTGGCGCCTCGCCTCCAGCTTCCCCAAAGCCTTGGACACCATTTTCGGCTCTGCCGATGTGTTCGCGGCCCAAGTCAATGCCATGTCGGGTGGCAAATTTGTGGTCACCACCCACGCTGCTGGCGAGTTGATGCCCGCCTTTGGTGTGGTGGACGGCGTGCAACAAGGCACAGTCGAAATCGCCCACACGGCCCCTTACTACTTTTTTGGCAAGGACGACACCTTTGCCTTGGGTACAGCCATCCCGTTTGGCCTGAACAGCCGTCAGCTCACCTCTTGGTTCTATGACGGCAATGGCTTGAAGCTGTTCCGCGAGTTCTACGACAAGTACAACATCGTGAACTTCCCTGGCGGTAACACAGGCGCCCAAATGGGCGGCTGGTTCCGCAAGGAAATCAAGACCATGGCCGACATCAAAGGCCTGAAGTTCCGCGTCGGCGGTTTTGCTGGCAAGGTCATGACCCGCATGGGCGCCGTGCCCCAGAACATCCCCGGTGGCGAGATTTACCAAGCCCTGGAAAAAGGCACGATTGACGCCGTTGAGTGGGTCGGCCCATACGACGATGAGAAGCTCGGCTTCCAAAAAGTGGCCAAAAACTACTATTACCCCGGTTTCTGGGAAGGCGGCGCACAGCTGGACTTCTTCATCAACAAGGCGGCTTTCAACAGCTTGTCGGCAGAGAACAAGGCCATCGTGGAAGCGGCAGCTTCTTACGCTCACGTCAACATGCAAGCCAAATACGACAACCGCAACCCTGCGGCGCTCAAGCGTTTGGTGGCCGGTGGCGTCAAGCTCTTGCCTTTCCCCAAGGTGGTGATGGACGAGGCTTTCAAGCAGTCCATGGCTCTTTACGAAGAGTTGCGCGAGACCAACCCGAACTGGAAAAAAATCTACGACGACTACTCTTCTTTCCGCAAGGACCAGAACCAGTGGTTCCGTTTCACCGAAGCCACTTACGATCGTTACATGCAAGCGGCCAAGCTGTAATCAGCTGGCATGCGTGCACGAAAAAAGGCCCTTCGGGGCCTTTTTTCATGCACTTCTCCTTTTGACCAAGTTGTCATGCAAACTCGCCACCATGCAACACATCGAGCTTTCTTACCAATGGGCAACCCCGGGCACTGAGTCGGTGCGCAACCGCCAAAGTCCGCTGCGCAACCCGCTCATGGATTTGTTGCAAGCGGTGCGCGACGCCGGGTCGATTGGCGGGGCTGCCAAGGCCATGGGCTTGTCTTACCGCCATGTCTGGGGGGAACTCAAGCGCTGGGAGCAAAGTTTGGGTCAATCCCTGATTCTTTGGGAAAAGGGCCAGGCGGCCCGACTCACCGGTTTTGCCGACAAGTTGCTCTGGGCAGAGCGCCAGGCGCAGGCGCGTTTGTTGCCGCAAATCAGTGCGCTGCACGCCGATCTGGAAAAAACATTTGCGGTGGCATTTGACCCCGCGCACCTGGCCCTGCCGGTCTTTGCCAGTCATGACGCGGCCATGGACTTGCTGCGCGAAGAGGCCGCTGCCACAGCCTTGCATCTGGATTTGCGCTTTTGCGGCAGTGTGGACGCGATTCGCGCCTTGAATGAGGGCCGATGCCATGTGGCGGGTTTCCATGCCCCTTGGCAACCCGACGCCAAATCTTTGGTCGCCCGCACCTACAAGCCCTTGCTCAAAACGGGTCAGCACAAATTGATCGGTTTTGCCCAACGCGCGCAAGGGCTGATGGTCGCCAAGGGGAACCCCTTGGGCTTGCAGGATTGGGCCGATCTGTTCCAAGCGGGTGTGCGTTTTGTCAACCGCAGCCCCGGTACCGGCACCCGTTTGTTGCTGGACCAGTGTTTGGAAGAAAGAGGCCTTCAGGCCTCGGCTCTCCAGGGTTATGCGCATGAAGAAAATTCCCACGCCGCCGTAGCGGCCTGCATTGCCGCAGGTCAGGCCAATGTGGGCTTGGGCATCGCCCACGCCGCCCTTGCCCATGGCCTCGATTTTGTGCCCTTGCACCAAGAGCATTATTGGCTGGTGTGCTTGGCTTCGGCACTCGACACCCCACCGGTCGTGCAACTGCGCCGCTTGTTGGTCGATGCGGCTTGGCAAGCCAGGCTGCAGAGTCTGGGCGGCTACAGCCCGACACCCCAGACGGGTCAGGTGCAATCCTTACGCAGCATGTTGCCGTGGTGGCAATTCAGGTCTTCACGGCCCGGCGCAGCCGCTTCGACGGTAATGGATTAACCGGTTGAGCTGCTTTCACACTGAGCATCAAAAAAATCAACTTGAGTTTTTGGGGTTTGATCCCGCAACCCGCCAACACAGACTTACAATCGCGCAAGTTTTTTGGAGTTCAGATGTCATCTTTATTGAAACTATCAGGCGGCATTGACCGTTTGAACAAGGCGGTGGGCAAGTTCACCACCTGGCTGATTTTGATTGTGACGATCATCAGCGCTGGTAATGCCATTGTCCGCAAAGCCTTCAATGTCAGCTCAAACGGTCTGCTGGAAATCCAGTGGTACCTGTTTGCAGCCGTGTTCTTGTTGGGCGCTGGCTATGGCTTTCTTAAAAATGCGCACGTACGCATTGACTTTATTTCGTCCATGTTAACGGCGCGAGCCCGCAACTGGATCGATGTGGGAGGCATTGTGTTGGCCCTGTTCCCGTTTTGTTTCTTGTGCATTTACCTGTCTTGGCCTTTGTTCATGCAGGCTTACATCAGCGGCGAAATGTCTTCCAACGCAGGCGGCCTGATCCGCTGGCCGGTTTACGCCCTGGTGCCCCTGGGTTTTGGTTTGTTGATGTTGCAAGGCGTGTCCGAGTTGATCAAGCGTCTTTCTTTCTTGACCGGTTCGGGTGAAGACCCCCTGTCTTCTGAAGACACCATGTCAGACGAAGAAAAAGAACTGCTGGAACTTGAAAAAATCGCGCAGCAAGCGCAGGGAGCACGTTGATGGAAGCGACTTTTTTGGCACAGAACTTTGTGCCCATCATGTTTGCCGGCTTGTTTGTGCTGCTGCTGACCGGTTTTCCGGTGGCTTTTGCGCTGGCAGCTTGCGGTTTGGGCTTTGGCTTCATCGGCATGGAGGCTGGGCTGTTTCCGCCCTCCTTGTTCCAGGCCTTGCCGCTGCGCATTTTCGGCATCATGCAAAACGACACCCTGCTGGCCATTCCGTTTTTCACCTTCATGGGCATCATCTTGCAAAAATCCGGCATGGCCGAGGACTTGCTTGAGACGGTGGGCCAGGTGTTTGGCCCCGTGCGTGGTGGCGTGGCCATCGCGGTGATTTTGGTGGGTGCCTTGCTGGCGGCTACCACCGGTGTGGTTGCTGCGGCCGTGATTTCCATGGGCTTGATCTCTCTGCCCATCATGCTGCGCTACGGTTACAGCCGTGTCATTGCCACCGGCACCATCACAGCTTCGGGCACCTTGGCGCAAGCCATCCCGCCTTCCTTGGTGTTGATCGTGTTGGCCGACCAATTGGGCCGTTCAGTGGGCGACATGTACGCCGGTGCTTTGGTGCCCGGCCTGATGTTGGTGGGCCTTTACATCTTGTTCATCGTGGTGGTGGCCATTTTCAAGCCGGCCATGGTGCCGGCCTTGCCGCCCGAAGCCCGCATCTACCGCGAGGCCAATGGCAAATCTGGCCACGTGTCCTTGATGTTCCTGTTGATCGTTTGCACGGTGGTCGGTTTTTCATGGGCTTCGTCCCACGATGCCATCATGACCGCTTGGCTCGACCGCACGCAAGAGTCTCCCGGCGATGAAATGGTCATCATGTCCTTGACCGTTGCATCCCTCGTGGCGTTGGCCTTGGCCATCGTGAACCGGATCACCGGCATGGGCTTGCTGTCGCGTTTGGCCGAGCAAGTGACCTTTGTGCTGATGCCACCCCTGATCCTGATCTTTTTGGTGTTGGGCACCATCTTCTTGGGGGTGGCGACACCCACTGAAGGCGGCGCGATGGGCGCTTTGGGTGCTTTGATCCTGGCCTTGAGCAGAAAGCGCCTGGATAAAAAGCTGATGAACCAAGCCCTTGAAAACACAGCCAAACTGGCCTCGTTTGTGCTGTTCATTCTGATCGGCTCCACCGTCTTCAGCTTCACCTTCAATGCGGCCGATGGCCACATCTGGGTGGAACACCTGTTCTTGGACATGCCCGGTGGCGCGATCGGTTTCTTGATCGTCGTGAACATCCTGATTTTCATCTTGGGTTGTTTCATCGATTTCTTTGAAATCGCCTTCATCGTGATCCCGATCTTGGCCCCCGTGGCCGAGAAGATCCTGCCCGGTTTGGTGCCTGGCATGACCGCCGACCAAGCCATGATCTGGTTTGGGGTGATCGTGGCGATGAACCTGCAGACCTCGTTCTTGACGCCGCCGTTTGGATTTGCACTGTTCTATTTGCGCAGCGTGGCGCCCAAGAACGATTACAAGGACCGGATCACGGGGGAGAACATTCCCTCGGTGAAGACCTCTGAAATCTACAAAGGCTCGATCGCTTTCATTGTTTTGCAGTTGATCATGGTGGCGGCCATCATCGTCTTCCCCAGCCTGGTGACAGGCGGTCTCAAGGAGGGTGTCAAGATCGACGCCGATGCTGCGTTTGAGCAAATGCTCGACCAAGCAGGGGAAGAGACTGGCAAGGACGACGAAGTGAACATGGACGACATGAAGCCTCCGACAGATGAGTCGGCTGAACAGGACCCCGCCAAGGCCTTGGAAGCCGATATGAAGGCGAGCAAGAAGTAAATTTTTGTCGTCCCACGAGGAGCCCGGTTCGCCGGGCTTTTTTCATGGTGCTGGCCTATGCAAACTTATTCATAGTGGACACCCCTCATGCCTTGGCGGGTGCTTGTGCCGTAGCATCCACAACGCTTTATGAACACCTTCTCCGACAGCGTCCTGACGGCGCTGAACCTCGTCATTTCTTTGGATCCTGCCCTGTGGGTGGTCGTCACCCGGTCTTTGGCCGTGAGTGCCACGGCCTGCCTGCTGGCCTATGGCGTGGGCGTGGCGCTGGGGGCCTGGTTGGCGGTGTCGCGTTTTCGTGGCCGGGGTGTTGTTTTGGTGGGCCTGAACACCTTGCTGGCGCTGCCCTCGGTGGTGGTGGGGCTGGTGGTGTATTTGCTTCTGTCGCGCACCGGGCCTTTGGGCTTTTTGGGCTGGATGTTCAGCTTCAAGGCCATGGTGCTGGCCCAGTTCATTCTGGTGGTGCCGGTGGTGGCCGCGCTCACACGGCAAGTGGTCGAAGATGTGGAGCGCCAGCATGGCGAACAATGGGCCTCGCTGGGCGCGGGCCCTTGGCTGCGCAGCTTGTTGTTGGCTTGGGATGAACGCCTGGCTTTGTTGACGATTGCCGTGACGGCGTTTGGCCGCGCCATCTCTGAGGTGGGTGCGGTCATGATCGTGGGCGGTAACATCGACGGCTTCACCCGGGTCATGACCACGGCCATTGCCTTGGAAACCAGCAAGGGCGACTTGCCGCTGGCGCTGGGGCTGGGCATGGTCTTGCTCGCGGTGGTGCTGCTGCTCAATGCGCTGGTGGCGGGCCTGCGGCGCTGGGGCGAGGCACGCCATGCGCGGCCAGCGGCGGCCAATGGTCTGGTGGGTGCGCAGCCATGAGCGCCGTGCAGATCACGCTGGACGCGGTGAGTGTCCAGCTGGGGGCGCAACAGGCCTTGAAGGGCGTGAGCTTGCGCATTGAGGCGGGTGAACGCGTGGCGCTGGTGGGCGCCAATGGCTCGGGCAAAAGCAGCTTGCTGCGCACCTTGCATGGCTTGGTGCCGCCCACACAAGGGCAGGTGACTCAAGCGCCGGGTGTGCGTCAGGCCATGCTGTTCCAAAGGCCGCACATGCTGCGCCTGTCGGCCCTGAACAATGTGGCGCTGGGGGTGTGGCTGGACCGTTCGCTGGCTTTGAATTGGCGCGCCTCGAAGGCCTTGGCTCTGCAGGCTTTGCAGCGTGTGGGCCTGCAGTCTGTGGCGCAGCAAAACGGTCGCCAGTTGTCGGGTGGGCAGCAGCAGCGCCTGGCCTTGGCCCGCGCCTGGGCGCGGCAGCCCGATGTGTTGCTGCTGGATGAACCCACGGCCAGCCTGGACCCGCACGCCAAACGTGAGGTGGAGGCTTTGATGGCCGACTTTGCGGCAGGCCCAGCGCCCGACAAGCCTTTGACCTTGGTCTGGGCCAGCCACAACTTGGGTCAGGTCAAGCGCCTGGCCACCCGCGTGATTTATTTGGAGTTCGGTCGCGTTTTGGCCGATCTGCCTGTTTCTGATTTTTTCAACCCCATCTTGCTCGCCGAGCGCAGCCCGGCAGCCCACGCTTTTGTTCAAGGAGAACTTTCATGACCTTTCAAACTTTCACCCGTCGCGCTTTGGTGTGCGCTGTTTTGGCCACCACCTCGGTGTGGGCACAAGCCCAATCCATCGTGATGTCGTCGACCACGTCCACCGAGCAATCGGGCTTGTTCGCGCACTTGTTGCCTGCCTTCAAAAAAGCCAGTGGGCTCGATGTGAAGGTGGTGGCCTTGGGTACAGGCCAAGCGCTGGACATGGCGCGCCGGGGTGACGCCGACGTGGTGTTTGTGCACGACCAAGTGGCTGAAGAAAAGTTTGTGGCCGATGGCTTTGGCATCAAGCGCTTGCCTGTGATGTACAACGACTTTGTGTTGATTGGCCCCAAGGCTGACCC
>JAIXOZ010000055.1 GCA_027486495.1 Comamonadaceae bacterium
ACCAAGGCGGTCAAAGGTCCGGCATTGGCGATTTCGTCGTCACTGATCAAACCGGTAGAAACTTGAAATAAAAGAAAAAACAGCATGGCGACAATAGACCAAGAACCCAGCGGATTGTGCCCGGCAGTGGTCAGATCGGTCGAGCGAGACTGCAGGTACGCCAGCACTTTTTTGGGGTGCAAGGGCAAATTGGACCAGCGGGACCAATGACCACCGCAAAACCCCCAGGCCAGCCTGAAAAGAACCAAGGTCAGTACGGCGTAGCCCAAGCGGAAATGCCAAACCATGGCGTTGCCGCCCACATTGCCGGTGATCACCAAGCCCAACACGCAAACGGCCAAGGACCAATGGAACAAACGGGTGGGCAAATCCCAAATGCGAACTGTGTTCATGGACACTTTCATGAATGCAAGAAAGGGGAAATTATGAGAGATTGGTGATAGGATAAATCTTTTCAACCCTTGACCGTGAGTGGAGTCAAACATGACATTTGCAAAAAACTGCGCAGGTGCAATGATCTTGGCGGCCATGTGCCTGCCAGCACAGGCGCAATTTGCCAAACCGGAAGATGCCATCAAATACCGCAAAGCCAGTTTCACGGTCATGTCGGCGCACTTTAGCCGACTTGGTGCGATGGCCAACGGCCGTGCGCCGTACGATGCCAAAGCAGCAGCCGACAACGCTGACGTGGTCGCCACCTTGTCTAAGTTGCCATGGGCGGCGTTTGGTGAAGGCACAGACAAGGGCGACACCCGTGCTAAGCCAGAAATCTGGAAAGAAGCGGCCAAGTACAAAGATGCGGCTGACAAAATGCAAGCCGAAATCATGAAGCTCAATACCGCTGCCAAAGCGGGCAACATCGACGCTTTGAAGGTGGCATTTGGTCCTGCAGCAGCGTCGTGTAAGGCCTGCCACGACAATTTCCGCAAGGATTGATAGAAAAAAGGCTCAGAGTCTGAGTCTTTCACAACCGGGCCGGAGCCACCCGTTTGCAGTTCTGAATTACAACTGAATCAGGACTCTGCCAACAGTTTGTCGATCAACTGGTGAAGCTCCCCAAAATCTGGCGTACCGACAAAACGCTTGACCACTTCGCCACGCTTGTTCAACAGAAAGGTGGTGGGTGTGAGCTTCACATCGCCCCATGCGCGCGCAACACCACCGGTGTTGTCAATCGCTACTTTGAAGGGCAACTGACGTGTCTGGGCAAAATTGACCACATAACTGGGTGGATCGTAACTCATGGCCACGGCCACTGTTTCATAGCCCCGGTCCTTGAACTTGTTGTACGTGGCGATCAACTCTGGCATTTCGGCCACACATGAAGTGCAACTGGTGGCCCAGAAATTGACCAAGGATACTTTTCCTTGCAATTGTTGGGTACTCACGGTGCTGCCGTCGAGCAAAACGAAGGAAGATTCGGGCGCACGCTCACCTGAACAACCCCACAGGGACAGCAACAGGCCGAGCGCACAAGCCCGATTCAACGCACGGAGGCCAACAGCTTGCAGCTTCCAGGGATTATTCAGATGGTTCTTCATCGCAGAAAGTTTAATACGTTCGCCATGTCCTCGGGCATTTTGGCCATTGTGCCTGTGCACGCCTTCAGTTTGGCGGACTTGAGTGCCGCAGATGCCTCGCAAGTTTTGAAACTGGCCTTGGAAAAAGGGGCCAGTGCCGCGATCGGCTTGCTCGGCGTGGAGGGGGCTTCATGGGCAACGAGAAGGTGCGTATTGGTTTGCCAGACGCTTTGAACAAGGCTGCAAAAATCCTCAAAACGCTGGGCATGGGCCAGCAACTGTATGCGTTGACTTTGCAAAAAAACCGTGCCGCTGAGCAGGCGGTGCCTCTGGCCCAAAAGACCCTAATGCAGTCGATACAGACCCTCTCGGTGCAAGACGCTAAGGGCATTTTGAGGGGAGGAGATACAGCCGTCACCCAATACTTTGTGGACAAAACGCGTGCGCCCTTGAGTACACAATTCATGCCCCAGGTCCAAAGGGTACTGGGGCAGTTGGGCGTGGTGGAGCAGTTCAATGCGGTGGCGGGCAAGTTGTCCAGCATGGGCCTGCTGCCCAGAGACAAAGCATTGCTCGAAAACCACGTCACCGACAAAACCCTGGATGGGCTGTATTACATGATCGGTGAAGAGGAAAAAAAGATCCGTCAAAACCCGGGACAAGCAGGCAGTGCCTTGCTCAGTAAGGTGTTTGTCGCAGTGCGCTGAATGAATCGCACTCTCGCAAGCCCCAAAACACGTTAAACCAAGACCAACAATCGTTCGACCAAACCCTCTGGGTCACTGACCATGGGGTCATGACCGGTGTGCATCTCCAACACTTGAGAGCCCGGCAACCAAGCACCGTCCCAGAATTTGGGGTCCACCATGCGCAGGCGGCTGACATCGATGGTGCCCAAAGGCGGCGAAGTGCAGTTGATGAATGTGCGCGAAACACTGGCCACCCTCAGCGGATCAAAGTCGAGCACTTGGGTGTAAGGGCCGCCCGGGTGTGGGGTTTGACGTCTTTGTACCCAGGCATGGTCGGCTTCGCTCAGACCAAAAACCGAAGGGTCGGGCGCGGGAAAGGCGTGCAAAGGATGGGCTTGGGCCGCAGCGATGCGAGCGTTTCGGGTGGCACTGGCGTGTGTGCTGCTCCAGCTTTCGCCAGGTTTGGGCAGAACCGCGTCCAGGTAGACCAGGTGCCGTAAGCGCTCGGGCCTGCGGTCGGCCACGGCGGTGCCCAACATGCCGGCATACGAATGCACCACCAAAACCACATCGTCCATTTCTTCGGCATCCATGGCAGCCATCACGTCCGTGATGTGGCTCTCAAGATCGATGTCCGAGTGAAGCAGGTGAGCGCGCTCGCCCACCCCGGTCAGGGTGACGGCATGGGCGCGGTGACCCGCACCCATCAGGCCTGGAAGGACCCGCTGCCAACACCATGCGCCGTGCCAGGCGCCATGGACAAGTAAAAAATGGGCCATCAGATCACCCCTTTGCCGCGCAGGGGGCCCAATTGTTCAGCGTTCCAGCCCAGTACTTCGGACAAAACTTCTGCGGTGTGCTGGCCCAGCATGGGGGGCGGCAAGTCTTGGCGCACAGGGGTGCGGCTCATCTTGATCGGGCTGGCCACCAGTTTCAGGTCGGGTTTGATGGGGTGATGCCAATCTTGCACCATGCCGCGTGCTTGAATTTGCGGGTCGACAAAGACCTCGCTTAAGGTGTTGATCGCCCCACAAGGCACCTTCGCGGCTTCGAGGGCCGCCAACCAGTCGGCCTTGGTGCGGGTTTTCAAGATGCCCTCGAGCAGAGGCACCAGGGTGTCGCGGTGGCGAACCCGTTGGGTGTTTTGGGCGAATCGTGGGTCTTGCGCCAACTCGGGGCAGCCAGCTACGGCACAAAACTTGACAAACTGTCCGTCGTTGCCCACCGCGAGAATCAGGTGGTCGCGGCTGCCCGGGTCTGAACCCGCTGCGGCCATGACCTCAAACACCTGGTAGGGCACGATGTTCTGGTGCGCGTTGCCAGCGCGGCCCGGCGTTTTGCCGCTGACCAGGTAATTCGATCCCAAATTGGCCAGCATGGCGACCTGGGTGTCGAGCAGCGCCATGTCAACCTGTTGGCCTTCGCCTGTGCGTTCGGCGTGGCGCAAGGCCGCCAAAATCGCCACCGTGGCGTACATGCCGGTGAACAGGTCGGCCACGGCCACGCCCACTTTTTGCGGGCCGCCGCCCAAATCGTCGCGCTCGCCCGTCACGCTCATCAGGCCGCCGATGCCCTGCACGGCATAGTCGTAGCCTGCCCGTTCGCGGTAAGGGCCGGTCTGGCCAAAGCCGGTCACGCTGCAATAGACCAGCTTGGGGTTCAGCGCGCGCAGGCTCGCATAGTCAAGCCCGTACCGGGCCATGTCGCCGACCTTGAAGTTCTCTACAAACACATCGCAGTGCAGAACCAGTTCGCGGATCAGCGCTTGGCCTTCAGGCTGGGCGATGTCACAGGTCACCGATCTTTTGTTGCGGTTCGCGCCCAGGTAATAGGCCGCCTCGGCGGTGTCCCGGCCTTGAGCGTCTTTCAAGAAGGGCGGCCCCCAGGTGCGGGTGTCGTCGCCCGAGCCGGGGCGCTCGATCTTGATGACATCGGCACCCAGGTCGGCCAAGGTCTGGGTACACCAGGGGCCCGCCAGAACGCGGGAGAGGTCGAGAACGCGGATGCCGTCGAGTGAGTTCATGGGGATCATTGTCGCCAAAACCCAATGAGGCTGCTGATCAGGATAATCACCCTATGCGAATTGATTATTTTGCCTTGATGGCCAGCCTTTTCGGGTTCTTGACTTTGAGCGCTTGCAGCCCCGCCCAGAACTGGCGGGACGTGGCCTTGGAGGGCAGTGCGCTGAAAGTTCAATTGCCCTGTAAACCTGACCGAACTACCCGCAGCGTGCCCTTGGGCGGCGTGCCTGTGGACTTGCAAGTGGTGGGCTGCGAAAGCGGCACGGCCATGGTGGCGGTGATGAGCGCTGCCTTGCCTGCCGGGGCCGATGCCAGCGCAGTGATGGCCGCTTGGCAAAAAGCCACCCTGGACAATGCCCGCGTGACCCAGCCCTTGGCGGTCGGGCAGCAGCAGGCATGGCAGCGCCCTGGACAGCTGCCCTTAGCGACAGCTTCGCGGGTGCAAGCCCCGGGCCTGCGCGCCAATGGCGAGCCGGTGAACATGGACGCCGTGTGGGGGGCGGTGGCCGAAGGTGAGCGGGTGCGGCTGGTTCATGCCGTCGTCTACGACCGCAAAATTGCGGCGGAAATGGCCAACACTTTGTTTGAAAGCATCCAGCCATGAGCACCACCTTGAGCGATAACACCGTGAGCAGCAACACCTTGGCGAATCCCGACCAATTGCCGCGTCGCATGGCGGTGGTGGTTTTTTGGCTTTTGCGCTGGCCTACTTTTTCTCGGCTTTGGTGCGGGCCATCACCGCTACCTTGTCGCCCACCTTGACCACCGAATTCAGCCTGAGTGCGCAAGACCTGGGCCTGTTGGCGGGGGGCTACTTTTTGGGCTTTTCGCTCACCCAGCTGCCTTTGGGGCGCTGGCTGGACCAGCACGGCCCGAAAAAAGTCATCCTGGCTTTCTTGAGTTTTGCCGTGCTGGGTTGCCTGGCTTTCTCTTGGGCCGACAGTTTTCATGGTTTGTTGGCGGCGCGAGTCTTGTGCGGCATGGGCGTGAGCGCCTGCCTCATGGCTCCGCTCACCGGCTACCGGCGCTGGTTTGATGCCAGCACCCAACTGCGCAGCAACTCCTGGATGCTGATGACGGGCTCTTTGGGCATGCTGGCGGCCACCTTGCCGGTGCAGTGGCTCATGCCCATCTGGGGCTGGCGTGCCCTGTTTGTGATGTTGGGCGTGATGATCGCCATCGCCATGCTATTGATTGCATTGGTGGTGCCGGTGTGGCAAAAGGCCGCATCCACGGCAGCCGCAGCGCAAAAGCCGCTCGACGACGATGGCAGTTACCGCGAAATCTGGCGCAGCGCTTATTTTTGGCGGATGACGCCGATCGGCTTTTTCAGCTACGGCGGCATGGTGGCGATCCAGACTTTGTGGGCAGGCCCATGGATGACCCAGGTGGCGGGCTGGACAGCGGCCGAGGCCGCATCCGGATTGTTCCTCATCAATTTGGCCATGCTGGTCACTTTTTGGGTGTGGGGCTTGATCACGCCGGGTCTGGCGCGTCGGGGCATTCAGGTCGAGCGGTTGATGGCCTGGGGCTTGCCTTTGAGCTTCGGGGTCATCGCCGCGCTGGTCTGGATGGGGCCGAGCGTGGGTGCTGGTGCTGCCGTGGGCATGGCCTTGCTGTGTGTGACCAGCACTTTCGTAGCCTTGGCGCAACCCGCGGTGGGCATGGCCTTTCCCTCGCATCTCGCCGGTCGGGCCCTGTCGGCCTATAACTTGGTGATCTTTGCAGGCATTTTTGTGGTGCAGTGGGGCATTGGATTATTGGTCGATGCCGGGCGTGGCTTGGGACTGGCCAATACCCAGGCGTACCAAGTGGCATTGGCCTGTTTCGGGCTGAGTTCGGTGGCCTCGTGGGCCTTTTTTATGCTGAAAAAACCAGCGCAGAGTTGATAATCAGAACCCACCATGATTGGCATCCTCATCATCGCCCACGCCCCACTGGCCACCGCCTTGCGCGAGTGCGCTTTGCACGTCTTTCCCGAGTGCGCCAATGGCGTGCTGGCCTTGGACGTGTTGCCCCACGACGCGCCCGAAGACAGCCTGGCGCGGGCCCATGAAACCATGACCGCCCTGGGCACGGCCGAGGTCTTGCTGCTCAGTGATGTGTTTGGTGCCACGCCCTGCAATGTGGCCCAGCAACTGGGTGATGGGCTTCACACACGGCTGGTGGCCGGTGTCAATTTGCCCATGCTGCTGCGCAGCGTTTGTTATCGCCATGAAAGCCTGGAAGCCCTAGCTGCACGCGCCCACGCAGGCGGCACCCAAGGCGTGATGCCTGTAGGCAGCACCGCTCCTCAAAACCAAACCGTACAAAGACATGCCCCAAGCCACCGTGACCATCAGCAATAAATTGGGATTACATGCCCGCGCCTCCGCCAAGTTGACCAAATTGGCGGGCAGCTTCCCATGCGAAGTCTGGATGAGGAAGGGCGAGCGTCGCATCAACGCGAAAAGCATCATGGGCGTCATGATGCTGGCCGCAGGGCTGGGCAGTGAGGTGGTGCTGGACACCCAAGGCGAGCGCGATGAAGAGGCCTTGGCGGCCTTGCTGGCGTTGATCCATGACAAATTCGGTGAAGGCGAATAAGCCATGACCTTCAGCATCCATGGCTTGGCGGTGGCGCGTGGCATCGCGATCGGGCGTGCCGTCCTGGTGGCCTCCAGCCGGGTCGATGTGGCGCATTACTTTGTGAAGCCCGAGCAAGTCAATGCCGAAATTCAGCGCTTGCGCGTGGCCCGAGATGCGGTTGTCGATGAGTTGCAGCGCCTCCAAAAAGACATGCCCAAGGATGCACCGCACGAGTTGGCGGCCTTGCTGGATGTGCACCTCATGCTGCTGCAAGACGAAGAATTGACGGCAGGCGTGGTCCACTGGATCAAGACACGCCTGTACAACGCCGAATGGGCGCTGACCAGTCAGCTTGACATTATCGTGCGCCAGTTCGAGGAAATGGAAGACCCTTACCTGCGCGAACGCAAGGCCGACATGGAACAAGTGGGCGAGCGTGTGCTGCATTGCCTCAAAGGCACGGGGGTCGTGGTGTCGCAGGTCAAGCGACCTCAACGGCCTCAGCAAGAGCTGCAGTTGGGTGATACCGATGTGCCGCTGGTGCTGGTCGCGCATGACCTCTCGCCCGCCGACATGCTTCAGTTCAAGCAAAGCGTGTTCACCGGCTTCGTGACCGATGTCGGCGGCAAGACCTCGCACACCGCCATCGTGGCGCGCAGCCTGGACATTCCGGCGGTGGTGGGTGCGCGCACCGCCAGCCAGTTGGTCAAGCAAGACGATTGGGTCATCATCGATGGTGATGCGGGCGTGGTCATCGTGGACCCCTCGCCCATCATCCTGGCCGATTACGGCTTCAAACAACGCCAGGGCGACCTCGAGCGCGAGCGCCTGGCGCGCTTGCGCCATACCCCGTCCGTCACGCTCGACGGGCAAAAAATCGAGCTGTTGGCCAACATCGAGATGCCTGAAGACACCACAGCGGCGCTCACAGCCGGTGCAGTCGGTGTGGGTTTGTTTCGCAGCGAATTCCTGTTCATGGGCCGCCAAGGCCATCTGCCCGACGAAGAAGAGCAGTACCACGCCTACCGCCGCGCAGTGGACGGCATGAATGGTTTGCCCGTGACCATCCGCACAGTGGATGTGGGTGCCGACAAACCACTGGATGAAAGCCGCCACGAAGCTTCACACCTGAACCCCGCCCTCGGGCTGCGTGCCATCCGCTGGTGCTTGGCTGACCCGGCCATGTTCCTCACGCAGCTGCGCGCCATCTTGCGGGCTGCGGCGCACGGGCAGGTCCATTTGCTCATCCCCATGCTGGCGCATGGCAGCGAAATCCGTCAAACGCTGGCCCTGATCGCGCAAGCCCGCCACGAACTGGACCGCCGAGCCGTAGCCCATGGCCCGGTGCAATTGGGCGCGATGATCGAAATCCCGGCGGCCGCTTTGTCTTTGCGGCTGTTCCTCAAGTACTTTGACTTCTTGTCCATTGGCACCAACGACTTGATCCAATACACCCTGGCGATTGATCGGGCCGATGAATCGGTGGCGCATCTGTACGACCCTTTGCACCCGGCCGTGCTGCGCTTGGTCGCCGACACCATCGCCGAGTGCCAGCGTCAGGGCAAGGGCGTGTCGGTCTGCGGTGAGATGGCGGGCGATGTGGCCATGACCCGGTTGTTGCTGGGGCTGGGCCTGCGCAGCTTTTCCATGCACCCCTCACAGATCCTAGCGGTCAAGCACCAAGTGCTGCGCTCTGACACCAGCAAACTCACCCCCTGGGCCATGAAGGTGCTGGACAGCGAAGACCCGGCTGCCTGCTTGAACCCCTGAGCCGGCTTGGTTCTACCGGGCAAAGCCGGCCGGCGGCGGTGTCAACCGGCTTTGAGTTTGTCCTGCGTGCGGGTGTCGAAATCGCTGGCATCATGGCGCTCGTGCAACTGAGACTCGGGTGCGCCCATCACGCGGTTGACCATGCGCCCGCGTTGCACGGCAGGGCGCTGCGCCAGCTCTTCGGCCCACCGCTGCACATGGGCGTATTCCTGCACTTGTAAAAATTCACCGGCTTCGTACAGCAAACCTTTGGCCAATGCGCCATACCAGGGCCAGATGGCGATGTCGGCGATCGTGTAGTCGTCGCCTGCGATGAAGCGGTTTTCGGCCAGTCGGCGGTCCAGCACATCCATCTCGCGCTTGACCTCCATGGCGAAGCGGTCGATGGCGTATTCGATCTTGACCGGGGCATAGGCATAAAAATGCCCAAAACCGCCACCCAAATAAGGGGCGCTGCCCATTTGCCAGAACAGCCAGGACAGGCATTCGGCGCGTCGGGCCGGGTCGGTGGGCACCAGAGCGCCAAACTTCTCAGCCAAGTACAGCAAGATGGCGCCCGACTCGAACACGCGCACAGGCTGCGAGACGCTGCAGTCGAGCAGGGCTGGAATTTTGGAGTTGGGGTTGACGCCGACAAAGCCACTGCCGAACTGCTGCCCTTCGTTGATGCGGATCAGCCAAGCGTCGTACTCGGCACCGGCGTGCCCCAAGTCCAACAGCTCTTCGAGCATCACGGTGACTTTGACGCCATTGGGTGTGCCCAGCGAATACAGCTGAAGCGGGTGCTTGCCTCGGGGCAAGTCTTGCTCGTGCGTGGCCCCAGAGATGGGCCGGTTGATGTTGGCAAATCGCCCGCCATTGGCTTTGTTCCAGGTCCAGATTTTTGCAGGGATGTAAGGGTTGGAGTCGGTCATGGCGGGTTTGCGGTTTGAGGCAGTCAAAGGTTTTAGGCGCGTTGGTCGGCCAGATTTTGGCTGGCCGAATGCGCTTGCTGGTCGGCGTGGTAGCTAGAGCGCACCATCGCACCCACGGCGGCATGGCTGAAGCCCATTTCGTAGGCCTTGGCCTCGAACATCTTGAAGGTGTCGGGGTGCACGTAGCGACGAACTGGCAAGTGGCTGTTGCTGGGGGCGAGGTACTGGCCAATGGTCAGCATCTCGATGTTGTGCGCCCGCATGTCGCGCATGACCTCGAGGATCTCTTCGTCGGTCTCGCCCAGGCCGACCATCAGGCCGCTCTTGGTGGGCACGTTCGGAAACAACGCCTTGAATTTTTTCAGCAGGTTCAGCGAGAACTGGTAATCCGAGCCGGGGCGCGCTTCTTTGTACAAGCGCGGCACGGTTTCCATGTTGTGGTTCATCACGTCAGGCGGGGCGGCTTGCAGGATCTCTAATGCGCGGTCGTCGCGGCCCCGGAAGTCGGGCACCAGCACTTCGATCTGGGTGTTGGGCGAGAGTTCACGTGTCTTGCGGATGCAGTCCACAAAGTGACCGGCTCCGCCGTCACGCAGGTCATCGCGGTCCACGCTGGTGATGACCACGTATTTCAGTTGGAGCTGCGCAATGGTCTTGGCCAGGTTGTCGGGCTCGTTCACATCCAGCGGATCTGGGCGGCCATGGCCTACGTCGCAAAACGGGCAGCGGCGCGTGCACTTGTCACCCATGATCATGAAGGTGGCCGTGCCTTTGCCAAAGCATTCGCCGATGTTGGGGCAGCTGGCTTCTTCGCACACGGTGACCAGTTTGTTGGCGCGCAGCACGTCTTTGATTTCGTAAAAGCGTGTGGTGGGCGAACCTGCCTTGACGCGGATCCATTCGGGCTTTTTCAGCACTTCGGCTTGTTCGACCTTGACAGGGATGCGCGAGAGCTTGGCAGCCGCCTTTTGCTTGGCCATCGGGTCGTAGTTTTCAACGCTTTGCGCTTCGCGAACCACGTTGCGTTCGGTGGGGGTGTTGCTCATCTTGTTCTTTCAGTCGCTGCCGCCGCATCGGGGGCGAAGGCGAGGTTCATAAACGGGCCGCCAATTGCCGGGCCAGCACTTGGGCTGCTTCGTCCCAAGTGGTTTCTACGCCGATTGTAGAAAGGTCCACGGTTTTCAGGCCTGCATAACCACACGGGTTGATGCGGTCAAAGGGCTCCAGGTCCATCGCCACGTTGAGCGCAGCACCGTGGTAAGTGCAATGGCGGCTGACCTTGATGCCCAAAGCGCTGATCTTGCCCAAGCCCTTGAAGGGGTCGTGGGCCGGGGTCGGCCCCACCAGCGCGGCGTGACTGAAGGGGTCGTCCAGGCGCACATAAATGCCGGGGGCGCCGGCCACACGGTGACCTGTGACGCCGAAATGCGCCAGGGTGCGGATGACCGATTCTTCCAGTTTGAAAACGTATTCTTTGACGTAGTAACCGGCGCGCTGCAGGTTGACCAGCGGATAGGCCATGACTTGGCCGGGGCCGTGGAAGGTGACCTGTCCGCCCCGGTTGGCCTGGACCACAGGAATGTCACCTGGCATCAACAGGTGAGAGGCCTGTCCTGCCAGCCCTTGGGTGAACACGGGGGGGTGTTCGCACACCCAAAGCTCATTCGGTGTCTCAGGCGTGCGTGCGGCGGTGAAGGCCTGCATGGCTTCATAGGTTGGCAAGTAGTCCACTTGCCCAAGAAGCCTGATATCCATGCTCAAAGCACGATTTTGACCATGGGGTGCGAGGTCAGTGCGCGGTAAAGGTCGTCGAGTTGTTCGCGGCTGGTGGCTGTGATGCTGAGTGTCACGCCCAGGTAGTTGCCACCTTTGCTGGGGCGTAACTCGATGGTGGTGGGGTCAAAGCCAGGGTCGAATTGCAGGGCCACTTGGCACATGGCTTCGGCAAAACCGTCGACCATGACGCCCATGACCTTGATCGGAAAGACCGAGGGGTACTCGATCAGGGTGTCTTTGCGCGGGTCGATGCCTGCTGGCGGTGTGATGGAAGCGCTCATGAATATATCCTCAAGGCCGCTAGCTTAACGCCAGACGATCACGGCCAAAACCGCCAGCCAGCCCAAGGCAAAATTGGTCAGCACCAAGGGGTGAATTTGCCCCAAAGCCTTGCCCGCTTCGGGCCAATCGGAGGTCGCCACGGCTGCTTTCAGGCGGCGGAACGGCGCAAACCAGATGTGGGCAAAAATCAGGCACATCAGCAAACCCAGGCCCGACATGGCGTGCCAGCCTTTGGGGGCGAGCTTCATGTCGGACATCGACAGCATCCAGAAGCCGGTCAACAAAATCAGGGCAATCGAGATCCAAACCATGGCAAAAAATCGGGTCAA
>JAIXOZ010000095.1 GCA_027486495.1 Comamonadaceae bacterium
CTTGACTTCGAAAAAGCAGCCAAGCGCTACGGCAAGGTCGGTGGTTTTGCCCACCTGGCCACGTTGGTCAAGCGCATGAAGGCCAGCCGCCCCGGCGCTTTGCTGCTCGACGGTGGTGATACCTGGCAAGGCTCGGGCACCAGCTTGTGGACCAACGGCCAAGACATGGTCGATGCTTGCAAACTGCTGGGTGTGGACGTCATGACCGGTCACTGGGAGTTCACCCTGGGCATGGAACGCGTGAAGGAAATCATCGAAAAAGATTTCGCGGGCAAGGTGGACTTTGTCGCGCAAAACGTCAAGACCAATGACTTTGGCGACCCGGTCTTCAAGCCCTATGTGATCCGCGAGATCAATGGCGTGCCCTGCGCCATCATCGGCCAGGCCTTCCCCTACACCCCGATTGCCAACCCGCGTTACATGGTGGCCGACTGGGAGTTCGGCATCCAGGACGAGAACATGCAAAAGATGGTGAACGAGGCCCGTGGCAAAGGCGCGCAGGTCGTTGTCGTCATCAGCCACAACGGCATGGACGTGGACTTGAAGATGGCCACCCGCGTCAGCGGCATCGACGCCATCATGGGTGGCCACACGCACGACGGCATGCCCGTGGCCTCCATTGTGTCCAACAAAGGTGGCAAGACCTTGGTGACCAATGCGGGCTCGAACGGCAAGTTTTTGGGTGTGCTCGACTTCGAGGTCAAGGACAAAAAGGTCAGCGACTTCCGCTACAAATTGTTGCCCGTGTTCTCGAACATGCTGCCCGCAGACAAAGAGATGGACGCGCTCATCACCAAGATCCGCGCTCCCTATGAATCCAAGCTGGCCGAAAAGCTGGCCGTGACCGACGGCTTGTTGTACCGCCGTGGCAACTTCAATGGCACGGGTGACCAGTTGTTGATCGACGCGCTGTTGGACGTGCAGGGCGCAGACATCGCGTTCTCGCCAGGCTTTCGCTGGGGCACCACGCTCTTGCCGGGGCAGGCCATCACGCGCGAATGGCTGCTCGACATGACCGCCACCACTTATTCCTACGCCACGGTGACCGAGATGACGGGCGAGACCATCAAGACCGTGCTGGAAGATGTGGCCGACAACCTGTTCAACCCCGACCCCTATTACCAGCAAGGCGGCGACATGGTGCGTGTGGGCGGACTGACGTACAGCTGCAACCCGGTGGCCAAGGCAGGCCAACGCATTGGCGATATGCGCCTGAAAGGCCAGCTCATCGACGCGGGTAAAAAGTACAAGGTGGCGGGCTGGGCCCCTGTGGCCGAAGAAGCCCGCAACCAGGGCAATAAGCAGGTCTGGGAAGTGGTCGAGACCTGGCTCAAAGCCCAGGGTGGTCGCATCAAGCCACGCCAACTCAACACGCCAAAAATCATGGGCGCATTGCCCAACAAGGGCTACGCCGTTTGACGAACGCGTGCAGCGCCACCTGACACTGTCTGGCGCTGCACCGTTAGAGCAGGGATCACCATGAAAAGAAGACAACTGTTGTGGGCCAGCGCGGCCATCGGTGGCGCAACGATGTGGCCCGAAGCCCGTTTGCTCGCCCAGCAAGCGCAGGACTTCATCGAAGGCCCGCCCGTGGCCGACATTCCGGCGCAAAAGTTGTCGCCCCATGTGTGGATGATCTACTCCCCCGACGGATTCCCTACCCCTGAAAACCGGGGCATGATGGCCAACGTCATCTTTGTGGTGACCACGGCCGGGGTGGTGGTGATCGATTCGGGGGCTTCGCTGCAAATCGGCCAGATGGCCATCCGCATGATCCGCCAAGTGACCGACAAACCCGTTGTGGCCGTGTTCAACAGCCACTACCACGGTGACCATTGGCTGGGCAACCACGCCTTTGTCAAAGCCTACGGCGACAAGCTGCCCATTTATGCACTGCCCAGCACCATTGAAAAACTCAAAGGCGCTGAAGGCAACTTGTGGCGCAGCCTGATGGAACGCTGGACCAACCAGTCAACCTTGGGCACGCAAGTGGTACTGCCCAATACCCCCGTGCAGCATGGCCAAGTGCTTCAGATTGGCGACGTGACATTCCGCATGCACCACCATGGCACGGCGCACACGCCCTCTGACCTGTGTGTCGAGGTGGTGCAAGACAAGGTGACGGCAGTGGGTGACATTGCCATGACCAACCGCATCGCCAACATGGACGAAGGCTCCTACCCCGGCACTTTCAAATATTACAAAGCCCTGCAGGCCGCCACGGGCGATCAGCTCTGGGTGCCCGGCCACGGCCAGGCCCGCCCAGACTTGCTCAAGACTTATGGCGAATTCATGGCGGGTATCTGGGAGCCTTGCCTCAAAGCGGTGGAAGACGGAAAGTCTGAAGCTGAGGCCAAAGCGGCCGTGATGAAAGACCCGCGTGTGGCGGCGCGTGCCAAGACCATGGACGGGTTCAACGGCAACATTGGCAAATACATCAGCTTGGCTTACCTTGAGGCTGAAAAAATCGCGTTTTAAAAGCAAAAATCCGCACCGTTTGGGACGTGTGCGGATTCGGACGTGCGCCTCGAAGTTGTTGGGCACCAAAAGGTTGACCAGTTTTTCCTGCGCTGTTAGGGCCAAGTTACGGTTCTTCTGAAGTGGTCGGCTCAGCCAGGGAATCGGCCAACTTCTTTTTCAGTCCGAACGCCAGCAACAGCATCACAAGCATGCTCATGCCCAGAACAAGGTAAGCCTGGCCAAAGCCTGTCAGCTCGCCGCCATTCAAGTCAGCAATGGCGCTGATGCAGGTCACAGCCAACAGCGTCCCCACGGCATTGAAAATATTGATCAGCCCCTGGGCTGTGCCGCGCAGGGCCGGCGGCGCTTCATCGATCGCAATGGTGCGCAGCGCGCCGCTGACCACCACACCCAGGCCAATACCGACCAGCACAGACGCCACCACGAAAGCGGCAAAGCCAGTTTGTGGCACAGCGCTTTGCAGGTAGCCCAGCGTCAACAACGCAAAACCAAAGATCACCATGTTGCGAGCACCCAGTCGGTTGAGCAGCCGCCCAGCCGCCATGGAACCCACCATGGAGCACAACACCAGCGGCAGAAGTGACAGCCCCGCATGCGCCACACTGACCCCATAAGCCAGCGTGGCGATGGAGGTCAAAAACACAATGCCACCCATAGAGAAGCCCACGCCCAGCGTCAGCACATAGGCAAAAGCCAGTTGCCGGTTTGCAAACAGGTCCATCGGAATCAGCGGTTGTGCCTGTCGTTTCTCGATGGCCACCAAAGCGGCCAGCAGCACGCCACTGGCCGCCAGAAACCAAGGCCACAGCAGCATCCCCGTGGCCGAGTCTGCCAGGCGAGAAATACCCATCACCAAGCACAGCAGTAACAACAAAGTCACCGTGATACCTGGCAGGTCAACCGGCCCAGGTGCCGCCATGCTGCGCTGGCGTGGCAAGCTGCGGGCACCCAAGAACAGCACAACCAGGGCAACAGGAATATTGACCAAGAACAGCCAGCGCCAGCCCAGCGTGGATGTGAGCACGCTCGCCAATGGCGGTCCGAGCACAAAGGCCATGCCATGGGTGGCACCCATCAGCCCCAAAATACGGCCGCGCCGCTCGGCGGTGAACACATCACCAATCACGGCACTGGCCACTGGCGCAATGCCCCCTGCGCCGATGCCCTGAATGACACGGCCGATCAGCAGCAAGTCAAAGCTGGGTGCAGCGGCAATGCACACAGAGCCGATGGCGAAAAGCGCCACGCTGGCCAGATACACCGGTCGGCGGCCATGGCGGTCGCTGAAGTAAGCCATCAGCGCCGTGCTGCACAGCGAACTCAAGGAAAAAACAGTCGCCAGCAGTCCGGCGCTACGGTTGTCAACGCCAAAGGCTTCACGCAATGCAGGCAGAACCGGCCCCACGATGGCTGAATCGAGTGCCGCCATGAAGACACCGATAAACAGCACCTGAACCAAGCGGCGTTGTGCTGCATCGGCAGCAGGCATGTCAGGAGGAGGTTGGATCTGCTGGCTCATCAGGGTGTCTGAGTTGGGCGAATCATTTTTTCGTATTTTGAGCAAAAAACTGTGACGTCATGGATGCCTGCAGCCTCATAACAGCCAACGCTGTGCATTGATGGGTCTCAATTGCGGGGTAGGACCCACAAAACATGATTATTGACGGGAATTCGTGTGTGGTGATTGATTGGGTATTGCCTGCCTTTGGGGTTCGACTGTTCAAGCCACTTTGGGATGGTCGGATGCCCTTGAATGGGGTGGTCAGTTTCCGAATGGCTTCACAAGATGCATTACGATCTCGCCGTTTAATCCCTGATAGCAGGCACGCGGACTGAAAATCAATCATCTGTCCTGAGCACCAATTTCACGCCCAAATAGATGAATCGCCTGGCATTCATCCTTGAACATGAATCCAAACACTGCCATCAAACCCCATCTCTGGAGTTTCCTGCCCTTTGCACTCACGATTTTCACGAGTGCATTTTTGTTGTTTCAGGTCCAACCCCTGCTGAGCAAACAAATCTTGCCGTGGTTTGGCGGCAGCCCTGCAGTGTGGACCACGGCCATGCTGTTTTTCCAGACCTTGTTGTGCTTGGGTTATTTGTATGCGCATGCATTGGCCAAGGTGCCGTCTCGCCAGACACAGGCCCGGATCCATGTGGTTTTGTTGGTCGTGGCCGCCTTGTTGGCTTCCAGGGTTTTGCCCGGCACTGAACTGCGACCCGAGTCGCCCGACTCGCCGGTCTTTCAGGTCTTGTTGATTTTGGGTGCGAGTGTGGGGTTGCCGTATTTTTGTTTGGCCACCACGGGGCCCCTGGTTCAGCATTGGTTCACCAGCACGGCGCATGCATCGTCTGTTTTTCGCTTGTATGCCTTGTCCAATGTGGGTTCGTTCTTGGCCCTGTTGTCTTTTCCTTATGTACTTGAGCCTTGGCTTGAGCAGCAAGAAATGGGTCAACTGTGGACCGCTGGTTTTTGGGTGTTCGCACTTTTGTGTTTGCCGGTCGCATTGGGGGCGTGGCAAAACAAGGCGCAGATCGGTGCTGCGACCCAAGGTAATGGCGCCGAGTCTGAATCGCCCCTGGACGCTGAACAGGTTGGACATCCAGCCCAAACGACTTTTGCACAGCGTTTCGCATGGGTGACTTTGCCCGCATTGGCATCCCTGGTTTTCATTGCCGCCACCGATCAAATCAGCCACGACGTGGCGCCAGAGCCCCGGCTGTGGATCGCCACCTTGGGCCTTTACTTGGTCACTTTCATCCTGACCTTTGACCACCCCCGTTGGTACCGCCCCAAGTTGTTTGCCATCTTGGCCTTGGTGCTGCTGCTGGTCACTTCGGGAATGAGTGACATACCGCGCTGGTTGGGCATTGAGTGGGACTATGGCGTCAATGAAGTGCGATGGTCGCACTACGCTTTGTTGTTTGTGGTGTGCATGTTGTGCCATGGCGAACTCTATCGCCGCAAGCCTGTGGACACGCGTCGGTTGACCGAGTTTTACCTGTGCATGTCTGTGGGTGGTGCTTTCGGTGGTTTGTTCGTCACCTTGGTGGCGACCCAATGGTTTGACGATTACCACGAGTGGTTAATGGCATTGGTTTTGGTGGCCTTGTTGGCCTGCCAAGTGTTGTTTCGCTCAGATTCAAAGCGTCCTGGCTTGGCTGGGCGGCTTGCGGGCGTGCTCACGGCCACCATCATGGTGGCTTTGTTGGTGGCCATGCAAAACCCTTGGTCGTGGCGCGAGGTGCACAAAGCCGACCGCACAGAAGTGCTGTTGGACCAAGAGAGAAATTTTTACGGCACGGTTTCCGTCAAAGAGCGCCGATTTTTGAATGAACCCGAGCGCAACGACCGGGTGTTTTTCAGTGGCAATGTCACCCACGGACAGCAGTTTTTGTCGGAGTCCCTTCGCCATGTGCCCACCACTTACTACGCACGCGACAGTGGCATAGGCGAAACCTTGTTGTGGGCCATGTCGCAAAAGCCGAATCTTTCGGTCGCGCTCATCGGTTTGGGCGCCGGAAC
>JAIXOZ010000014.1 GCA_027486495.1 Comamonadaceae bacterium
AGCGCACCTGCCATTCAAGACGTGATGAGCGGGCAGGTCGACTTCATGTTCGACACCACCGTGGTGGCGGGCGCCCACATCCAGAGCGGCAAACTGCGTGCCTTGGCGGTGACTTCTGGCAAGCGCTTGACCGACACCTTGACCGAAGTGCCGACAGTGAGCGAATCGGGCTGGCCTGGAACTGCCGGTTTTGAAGTGGTTTCATGGCAAGCTTTGTTTGCGCCAGCCGGCACGCCCAAGCCGATCGTGGACAAACTGCATGATGAAATTTTGAAAATCATCCAGAGCTCTGAAATGCAAGAGCGCATCAAAGGGCTGGGCATGCAACCTTCGGTGCTGACCCCAGAGCAGGTTCAGGCCTTTCAGAAAGCCGAGATTGATAAATGGGCTCAGGTCATCAAGGCTGCCAACATCAAACTCGAATGAGGCGAAAAACCTTGGGGCAGCGCCACGTTTTTGATGTCGGCTGAATTCGGGAGTCGCTGCCCAACATTTAAGAGGGGGCAGGGCCTGCTGGCCCCAATGGGCCCTGTAGGGCAAATAGGCCCACCAAGGTCCTCCAACCTGCATCGTTTTAGGGGCAAGCTGGGGCGGCGTCTCAACTGCAGCTGACGCTGCCGCACCCGGACATGGTCACGTTCTTGATGGCTGAAGGGTCGGCCAGGGTTTCGGTCACGCTGTCAAAACCCACTGACTTGAGGTGGGCGGCCAGGCCTGCGTCCATGCTGTTGGCGTGACCTGGAAACCATTCGGCCAGCGCTTCGGCCATGCGGGTGATGATGGTTTTGTCGCTGTCCAGGTAATGGGCTTCGACCACGCGCATGGTCTCCAAAATTGTGGCGTGGTGTTCGGCGTGGCAGTTGTCGGCGGAAAAGCCAGTGGCCAACATCCAGCGCTCTTCTTGCGCGAAATGCTCGACCGTGTGGTTCAAGAAGGCCTTGTAGACCGGCAGCTGCTGGTCTTCGGGCGTGGCCAGAATTTGGTTGATCATGTCCACAAATTCCTGGTGTGTTTCGTCCATGCGGGCGTCGCCCGTGTGGAGCGAGTCGGTCCAGGGCATCAGGGTGGGGGGTGTGGCGAGTGTTGTGGTGGTGGTCATGAGGGTGGCGGTGACAAAGCGGTGCAAAATTGTTGCGTGAATTATCGGGCCAACAGCCTGCAGACGCTGTGGGCATGCAAAAGCCGTTAATGTGCTGACCTTTGTTCAATTTCTCGCCACAAACCCGCACCATGGATTCCGTCACTCAAGTACTTTTAGGCGCCTCGATTGGTGTGGCCGTCATGGGGCGACGCACCGCCTTGTGGAAGTCGGCCCTTTGGGGCGGTGTGGCTGGCTTGCTGCCGGACCTGGATGTGTTGGTGGACCACGGTGACCCGATCTTGAACATGATCCGGCACCGCGCCGAGTCGCACGCCTTGCTCTTGCTCACGCTCTTTGCGTTCCCCTTGGCCTGGGCTGTGAGCCGCCTGCACCGTCAGCCGCAGCTTTATGGCTGCTGGTGGTGGGCGCTGATGCTGGCGCTGGTCACCCACCCCTTGCTGGACCTGATGACGGTTTACGGCACGCAGGTGTTCCAGCCGTTCACCGACGAGGCCTATGGCTTGGGCAGCATGTTCATCGTTGATCCGGTGTATTCGCTCCCCTTGCTGGCCGGTGTGGTGGCCGCTTTGCGCGTCAAAACCGTGGGCAAGGCTTTGCGCATCAACGGCTGGGCACTGGCCTTCAGCACCGCTTATTTGGCGTGGAGCGCATTGGCGCAATGGGGTGTGACCCAGCACGCTCGTCAGTCGCTGCAAGCGCAGGGCCTGCCCAGCCAGCATCTCTTGGTCACGCCCGCGCCCCTGAGCACTTTGGTGTGGCGCGTGGTGGCCATCGAAGGCGAGCGCTTTCACGAAGGCTTTTATGCGCTCATGGACGGGGGGCGTGCCATTCGCTTTGAGGCGCACGAGCGCGGTGGCGCTTTGGCTACGCAAAACGCTGACCACCCGCAGTTGCAACGTTTGGCGCGGTTCACAGACGGGTTTTACAAGACGGCTGATTCAAACGGCAAGTTGGTGGTTACCGACTTGCGCATGGGACAAGAGCCCGCCTATGTGTTTTCATTTGACATTGGCCCGCCCTTGCAACCAGGCCAAAGCCACCCCGTTGCGCAACAGCAAAGCCGCCGCATGGAAGTTGGGGCGGGTTTGACATGGCTGGGCCAGCGGATGTTGGGGCATGATGTGCCGCCACCGGGCAATGCAAAAATGGGCGTCAAAGCGCCTTGACGCGCACCCCGCCAATGACCCCCGCCACCAACAGCGCAACGCCAGCCAGGGTGAGCGGCTCAGGCCACTGGCCGCGTAGCCAGAAGGTGTAGGCCAAAGCGGCCAAGGTCTCGAACACGATGAGTTGGCCCGCCAAGGCGGTGGGCAGTCGTTGGCTGGCGGCGTTCCAGCACAGTGTGCCCAGCCACGAGGCGAACAGGGCGATGGCCAGCATGAGCCCGATGAATTCGAGGGGGCGCGGTCCAAGGGGCATGGGCAGAGGGTTGTTCGTGGCGCTGCTCCACACCCAGAACGCGGCATAACCCAGCAAGGCCAGGGGCAGCGTGGCCAGGCCTTGTGCGGTGGCCCATACGCGCGGTTTACGGTCGGGGTGACCGCGCAGCCAGTCGGCGTTTTTGAGGGGGTACCAAGTCCAGCAAACCACCGCACCCACGGCCAGCACTGCCCCGGTGATGTAGCTGCCGGTGTCGGCCTGCGGATTTCGCAGCAGGGCGGTCCACTCCACATGGTTGACACACGCGATGCCCAGCAAAATCAGCGCTAAGGGCGGGGCCAGTTTGAGCCAAGGAAAACGGCCATCGCGCTGGTGGTTGAGCAAGTTGGCCGCCACGGCAATCACCACCGGCAGCGTGCCGATGATCATGGTGGGCAGGGCGCCGCCTGCCCGCTGGATGGCGCTGGACAAAAACAGGTAATACAAGACGTTGCCAATCGCCGCCAGTTTGAGGGCGGCCCACCAGTCGCTGCGTGTCAGGCGCCGGATGTCGGTGCGGTCCACAAATGCCAAGGGCAGCGCGATCAGGCCAAAGGCCAGATAACGGCCAAAGGTGTGCAGCGCGGCGGGGTATTCGGGCAGCATGAGCGGCCCGACAAACACCAAGCCCCACATGAGTCCGGCGGCCAAAGAAAACAGGATGCCACTCAACATGGGCAGTGTCTCAGGATGGCGAGCCCATCCAGCAATCTGTGGTGTTTGATCATGTCTTGGATTATCGGACCGAGTCAGCATATGGACAGGCGCTGGTGCGTTGATTGTTTGGAAAATGGACACCTTGAAGACATGAACTTCAATGAGCTTGTTCAGCACGATTTGCAAACAAGGGGAATACACCAATGGAGGGGAGGGCTTGCCGTGGGTATCTTCGATAGGGCCTTGTGTCAAAGGCTGAGTGTTCGTGATTAGAGAAAAATGGAGACAGGGAATGACCGCAACGCAATGGCAAAACATCTTGGTGCTGTGCACCATCTTGGGTTTTGCAACGATGGAGTTTGTGAGCCGACGTTATAAAAACACCGTGACCGCGACGGGCAACGACACCAAATTGGAGGTGCTCATGTTCCTGAGTGTGCTGGCCATCACC
Organism: Comamonadaceae bacterium; assembly: GCA_027486495.1. Classification (GTDB taxonomy): domain Bacteria; phylum Pseudomonadota; class Gammaproteobacteria; order Burkholderiales; family Burkholderiaceae_C; genus Limnohabitans_A. Next base: position 3,630 of record JAIXOZ010000014.1, read on the forward strand.
CAGCCCTTGGCGATTTTTGTCACGTCCAAGTTGGGCCACGCTTGGTTTCCTGATGACAAAAACGCTTTGGCCGATTGGCCTTGGTGGGGCATGGTGGGCGTTTTGTTGTTGGCCGATGACATGACGCAGTATGGGTGGCACCGCTTGTCGCATTCGCCTCTGTTGTGGCCTTTGCACCGGGCGCACCACTCGGCCGAGTACATGAGCATCCGCGTGACGTTCCGCAACAACTTTTTCTATTACCTGATGATGCCGGGTTTGTGGGCTGCAGGTGCTTTGCTGTATTTGGGTTTTGGCGGCATGGTCTATGCGCTGTACATCGCGGTGAAGTTGTTGGTCATTTTGGGTGCGCATTGTGCTTGGCGTTGGGACGAGCCGCTGTACAGGATTCGCGCCTTGCATCCGCTCATGTGGGTGTTGGAGCGCACCATTTCGACCCCGGCCACCCATTGGGCACACCACGCCATCACCAACGCCGATGGCGTTGGACATTACAAAGGCAACTTTGGTAACTTGCTGTTTTTGTGGGACATCATTTTTGGCAGCGCCCACATCACACGCCAATACCCCGCACGCGTGGGCTTGATTGACGACCAGTTGTTTGGGCAAGAGCGTTGGTACCACCAGATGCTCTATCCAGTTTTGCAGTCCAAGCGTGAACATTCCGCTTTGCGCCTGGGGGGCTCGATTTACGAGGGACCCGAAACCCCTTTGAAGCCCTGAGCTCTGCTGGGCTTACTGGGGTAGCCACGCTTTTCGGTAGCGCCCTTGCGCGTCGTGGTCTTGGGTTTGTTTGGCGGGGTTAAAGCGCCTGCCCACACGCGGGTCGGTGCCTCGGCCGCTCACGTACAGCCAGTTGCCTTGGTTGCTGCACACGTCAAAGTCCACCAGTTGCGATTCGAACCAGGCTGCGCCCGCCCGCCAGTCGCACGACAGGTCGTGCACCAAATAGCTGGCTACGATCTGGCGCATGCGGTTGGTGGTGAAGCCTGTGGCGGCCAACTCGCGCATGCCTGCGTCCACGATGGGCTCGCCGGTTTGGCCACTGCACCAGCGTGCAAAGTCTTTGGGGAAATGCGAGGGTCTGGGCAAGTTGGACAAACCCCGCGCGGCATAGAGCTGCGGGCCGTGTTGCAGGTGCAGCATGCGGAAGTTGTCGCGCCACAGCAGCTCAAACCACAGCCAATAGGTGCCATCGTTGCTGCCGTGTTGTTGTTCGTAGGTCTGCAGCTCAGCCCAAATGCGTCGGGCCGACACTGCGCCCGTGGCCAGCCAGGGTGACCAGTGGCTGCTGGTGTGCTCGCCTTGAAGCGCGTTGCGGGTTTGTTTGTAGCGGTCGGGCCAAGGCGGGGTGAGGTAGCTGTGCAGGTGGGCCAAAGCGCTGGCTTCGCCGCCACGGCAAGCGGCTCGGGTGTACGGAAAATTCGAGCGCGCATGCGCATCGCCCTCGGTGTGGGCTTGCAGCAGGGTGAAGGGGTCTTTTGTCCAGCCGGGCAAATTGGTCAATGGCTCATTGGGCGGTGCGGGCAGTTGGGTGGGTGCAGGCAGCGGTGCCAGAGGTTGGAGCCTTGCCGATTCGATGCGTTGGCGAAACTCGGTGAAGACTTGCGGCATGTCCTCGGCCGCAAAGGGCAGGGCGTCGGGTTCGATCAGGCTGGACTGCCACAGCGTTTTGACCGTGAGGCCCGCGTTGATCAGCGCTTGCACCTGGGCTTCTTCTTCGGGCGCGGCGATGTCTTCGCAAAACACGGTGTCGGCTTGCACCGAGCGGGCGCAAGCGGGCAGCACCTCGGCCACGGGACCATGCAGCAAGACCAGTTGCTGGCCCAGAGCCTGCAATGAACTTTGCAGGTCTTGGAGGGTGTCAGCCACAAATCGCCTGCGGTGCGCACCCATGCGGGCAAAGCCCCAGGCGGTGGGCTGGTCTTGCACAGGTTCGTGCACATGGACCAGCAACAGGGCTTGCTGGTGCGCTTGCGCGTGGGCGATGGCTTGCTGGAGTGCGCGTTGGTCGTGCAGGCGCAAGTCGTTTCGAAACCAGAAAAGGGTGGTGCGCATGGTCTAAAAGTCAAAGCCCAGCTGGTGGCTGGGTGGGGTGTTGTCGGTTGATGACTGGCCCGACTTTCGGCGGCGGGTCTTGGGGGTGTCGCTGTCTCGGGTGAACACATCGCGCTGCTGACCGCTGCCGTGTTTGCGCGAAGCGTGTTTGTCGACGATGGCTTTTTTGGCGGCCTTCACACCGGGCTCGGCGCGGCGCGCGTGCAGCGCGGCTTTGGATTGGCGCGTCGCTTCGGCCAAGTCCACCACGGGCAGGGGAATGTCAGCGTCTGGCCCGCTGCCCACCGTCAGGCCGCAGTGGCGTTGCACTTCAGGGGGCATGAGCCAAGGCTCGAACAACCAAGTGTCGGGCACACGGCGCATCTGGGGCAGCCAGCGGCGCACAAAGATGCCTTTGGGGTCGTGGTCTTGCGCTTGTTTGATGGGGTTGTACACCCGCGTGGTGTTGATGCCGGTGGTGCCCGATTGCATTTGCAGCTGGCTCCAGTGGATGCCGGGTTCGTAGTCCAAAAACTGCGTGGCCAGCCAATGGCCCACCGGCCGCCAGTCCAGCCACAGCGGGTAAGCAGCCACCGAGACCAGCATGGCCCGCATGCGAAAGTTGAGCCAGCCGGTTTCATAAAGCATGACCACACAAGCGTCCACCATGGGCCATCCGGTGCGTGCCGAGGTCAGGGCCGCAAAGTGGGCGTCGTTCCAGCCGTCTTCGCGCAGACCGTCGTATCCCCGGTGCATGTTGCGCCACTCGATCTCGGGCTCGCTCTCCAACTTTTGGATGAAGTGGCAATGCCAATACAAGCGGCTGATGAAACCGATGAGCCCTGCCTTGTGCCTGCTCGCTTGCGGGGGCAGGGCATCCAGCGCCGCGCGGGTGCTTTGCACCACCTCGCGCATGCTGATGCAGCCATAGGCCAAGTAGGTGGAAATGCGCGAACACGCCGTGGGCGATGACAGTGGCGAGGAGATGCCGCCCCGGTAGCCCAGCGCCCGTGCATCCAGAAAGCTGTGCAAGGTCTCCAGGCCCAAGCGGCGGCCACCGCGCTGACGCTGGGCGGGGTTGTGCTGCAAGCCAGGGGGTGCACGCAGGCTTTCGGGGCCATGGTTTTCAGGTGGCGCATAGAACTGCAGTGCGGGCAAAACGGCTTGCGGCGCGGCCATGTGCGCTTCCCAGCGAGCCTGCCAGGTGTTGCGGCTTTTGAGGCGGCGCACCACACCAAACTGCGGCAGCTCGGTCCAGCCCACACCTGCGCTGCGGCACCAAGCGCCGACCTGCAGGTCGCGCTCGTAGGTGAAGGCGTTGCCGGTTTCTTCGTGCGCCACCAGTTCGGCAAAAGGTGCTTGCGCGTGCAGCGCGGCCAGCACCTGCACTGCATCACCTGTGCGCACCTGCAAACTTCCGCCCAGCACCCGCAATGCCTCGTGCAGTTCCAACAGGGATTCGTGAACAAATTCAAAGTGCTGCAAGGCCGCGTCGGGCTGCGCCCACAGGGCTGGTTCGTTGATGTACAGGCACAGCACCGGTCCCTGTGTGGCGGCGTGCACGAGCGCAGCATGGTCGTGCCAGCGCAGGTCACGTTTGAACCAGACGACGCGGTATGTCATGGTCTGGCCTCGAGGCTTGAAACAGGCCCCAGCCCGCCGGGCCCTGCGCCATAAAGCGCCGGGTCCACCGACACGCAAGCGAGCAGCGCCTGCGGCAAATCGGGCGCTTGCTGGCGCAGGTAGCGGCGGACAAAGTCGCCACTGTGCCAAGGAGCGGTGGAGCCGCTCCACACCGCCTGGTCTTGCACGCGCCACTGACCCGCTTTCAGGCGCAGCACCACCAAAGTGGGCTTGAGGGTGTCAAAGTCGACTTCGGCCACGCTCCAGTCGCCCAGCAGCTGCAGCTGCAGCCATCGTGCACTTTGCGAGTCGGGCAGGCTGTGCTGCTGGATCACGGGCAGCACGGCGCGGGCGATGGGGCTTTCGGGTGGCCAGCGGCTCACTGGCGTGCAATCGCGCCGCAGTTGCAGCAGCTGCTCAGCCGCCCAGCCACGCAGGTCCCAGCGCTGGCCGCTCACCTCCAGCAGCCGCCTGCCGTCCTGCGGCACCCAGTCCACATGGCTGTCGATCACCAGCCAAGCGGTCAGCGCCACCACAACGGCGGCCACATGGCGTTTCATGCGGCCAGGCTCCCAAGAATTTGTAATGCTATTTCAGACATGAGCGATCAATTTCTGGTTATCTTGGAAATTATGGGTTGTTTTGTGACCGTGTGGTCATAGAATATCTCATCGTTAACGGAGAACGCCATGATCCAGAAGAAAACCGTCAAAGCCCTTGACATTGCTGTGTTCATCACTTCGCGTGCAGTGGTCAAGCCAGTGACGACCGAAGAGATCGCCCACGGGCTGAGCCTGTCGTCTTCTTACACCGAATCGATTTTGAAAGAGTTGCGCGAGGCGGGCCTGATCCGTGCGCACCGGGGCCCAGGTGGCGGCTATCAGATCCGGGGCAACCCCGAAGACATCAGTTTGTGGGACGTGGTGCAGCATTTCGAAGAAGTCCACAGCTTTGACGACCTCTACCCCGAAGGCGATCACCCCATGAAGGCGCTGGAGAGCGACATCCAGAACAACATGCAAGCTTTGTTGCAAGCCCAAACCCTGTCCGATGTGGCGGTGCCCTTCATGCCACGCGATGCCCGCGTCTCTTCCATGCTGGGTCAGTTCCGGCTCAAGCCCTTGCCCCCACCGGTCATGCCTCGCGCCCCGAACTCGGTGTTTCAGCTCAGCATGATGATGTGAGCTTTTCGCAATCAGTGCGGTAACCAGGCGAACTCGCGCAGTTGTTCCAAGGTCACGAACTCCAGGGCCTTTTGGTGTGTGCTCTCCAGCACCACATGCGGGGCTACACCGGCTTGAAAAGCTTCTAGCCAGCGCAAGGCGCACAGGCACCAACGGTCGCCCGCCTTCAGGCCCGCGAAGCGGTATTGCGGTCTGGGCGTGACCAAATCATTGCCTCTTGCAAGCGAAAAATCCAGAAAAGCCTGTGTGACTTTGGCACAAACGACGTGTGTGCCTGCGTCTTCGTCATGGGTGTTGCAGCAACCGTCCCTGAAAAACCCCGTGAGCGGGTCATAAGAGCAGGGAATCAATTCGCCACCGAGAACATTCAAACCGGAGCGAGTCATGGGTGTCCAAAGGCTGGTGATGAGGAAGGCGCTATTGTGTGTGTCTCAGCTCACCCGGACCTCGAGCGGGAACAATGTCTGTCTTGGTTGCAGGGTTTTTCGTGGTGAAACCCCGATACACAACAAAAAGCTTAGCAAAAGGCAGATGGGTCAATCCAGCAAACACTGGCCTTCAAGATTGCGCGGGCAAGATGCGAGACAGGTGACGGGGCTTGAGCTCGATAAGATCGTCACCCAAGTGGTCCCCCATGAACTTCCCGCTCATCACCGACCCCTTTTTTTTACATGATCGCCGTGCCGGCGGTGCTGTTGCTGGGGTTGAGCAAAAGCGGTTTTGGGGCGGGTTTTGGCTCCTTGGCCGTGCCCATGATGGCGCTGGCCGTCACGGTGCCGCAGGCGGCTGCGATCTTGATGCCCGTCTTGCTGGTGATGGACTTGCTGGGGATGGCCGCGTTTCGCAAGGACGTGGACAAGGCCTTGCTGCGCTTCATGGTGCCCCTCGCCATGGTGGGCATTGTGCTGGGGGCCTTGCTCTTCAAACTGCTGGATGCACAAAGGGTGGCGGCCATTGTGGGCGCTTTCACCTTGCTGTTTCTGGCGCAGCAGATGCTGTTCAAGCCAACGCCCAACGGACCGCCTCCGCCGCGCTGGCTGGGCGGTTTACTGCTGATCACCTCGGGTTTCACCAGTTTCATTGCGCACGCTGGCGGGCCACCCTTGAACGCCTACGTGATGCGCCTGAAGCTCAAGCCCATTTTGTTCACGGGCACGCTGGCGTATTTGTTTTTCTTCATCAACATGGCCAAGTGGGTGCCCTATGCTTGGTTGGGATTGCTGGACTGGCGAAATTTTGCAACCTCGTTGGTGCTCTTGCCGCTGGCGCCCTTCGGTGTCTGGATGGGCGTCCGCCTGGCGCGGCGAATCCAGCCCGATTTGTTTTACCGCCTGATCCGCCTGGGCATGTTCCTCACGGGCTGCAAGCTCTTGTGGGACGGCTGGCGCTGATCCCTTATTTTTCAATTTCAAGGAGACCTGTCATGAAAGCAGCCTGGTACAGCCGCAACGGCGAAGCCCAAGACGTGATGCAGTTGGGCGATTTGCCCATGCCCAGCCCTCAGGCCGGTGAGGTGCTGGTGCGACTGGCCACCTCGGGCGTGAACCCGTCGGACGTCAAGTCGCGCCGCGCCCGGCCCTTGTCAGACCCTTTTATCGTGCCGCACAGCGACGGCGCAGGCGTGATCGAAGCCGTGGGCGAGGGCGTATCTGCTTCACGCGTGGGCGAGCGGGTGTGGGTGTGGAACGGACAGTGGCAGCGCCCCTTGGGCACTTGCGCCCAGTTCATCACCTTGCCCGCCGCGCAAGCCGTGGCCCTGCCTGAAGGCACTGACTTTGCTGCCGGGGCCTGCATGGGCATTCCCGGGCTGACGGCGGTGCAAGCCGTCATCTTGGCCGAGCGCCTGTCGGGTGATTTGCGCGGACAGACCGTCTTGGTCACCGGCGCCTCGTCGGCCGTGGGCCACTACATCACGCAAATGGTGACGCTGGCCGGCGGTCGTGTGATGGGCACTGTTGGATCGGAAGCCAAAGCCGCGCATGCACGCGCTGCGGGCATGCAGTACGCCATTTTTTACAAAACCGAGTCGGTGCCCGAGCGTGTCAAAGCGCTCACGCAAGGGCGTGGGGCCGATGTGATCATCGACATGGATTTTTCAACCACAGCCGCCTGGGCCTCGGAAGGCGCTTTGGCCCCCCACGGCCAGGTGGTGTGTTACGGCTCCAATGTGCTGGAGGTCCCCTTGCCGTTTCGGCCTTGGCTTTACCAGTCCATGGGTGTGAAGTTCTTTCTGGTCTACGACCTGACGCCCGCTGACCGCCAAACGGCCGTGGCGCGTTTGTCGGGCATGTTGGCTGCTGGGCAGTTGCAGCACAGCATTGGGGCAAGCTTCACGCTGGACCAAGTGGTGCAGGCCCACCGCACGGTGGAGGCGGGGCAGACAGTAGGTAATGTGGTCATTGAGCTGTGAAGCGGGCGCGGCGGCAATTGGGTCAGTCAGGCCCTGAGTCCATGGTTGCGCTCAGCGCACGGACAGCCGCTGGTTTGCCGTTATGCTTGAAGGGCTCTCAAGCATTCCTGTTTTTGTCCTGATTTTCTGATCCTTCATGGCTGCATCTCCCAAATCGCTCTCGGGCTTGGCCCCTTTTTTCAAGCCCTACCGGGTGGCCTTGGGTGTGGCAGCCGTGTTCCTGTTGCTGGCAGCAGGCACCACACTGGCCTTTCCCTGGGTCTTGCGCCAGCTGATTGACCAGGGCCTGGCCAGTGGCGCCCCGGCCGATCAGTTATCAGGCAATTTCTTGCAGCTGTTTGGTGTGGCGGCGGCTTTGGCGGTGTTTTCAGCGGGGCGTTATTACACCGTGAGCTGGCTGGGCGAGCGCATCACCGCCGACCTGCGCAACGCGGTTTACGGCCATGTGCTGAAACAAAGCCCGGCTTTTTTTGAAACCACGCAGTCGGGCGAGGTGCTGTCGCGACTGACCAACGACACCACACTGGTGCAGACCGTGGTGGGTTCCTCGTTTTCGATGGGCCTGCGCAACCTGGTCATGGGGTCGGGGGCACTGCTCATGCTGGTGTGGACCAACCCGGTTTTGATGCTGCAGGTGGTGGCGGTGCTGGTGGCGGTGATTTTTCCGAGCGTCTACCTGGGCCGCCGGGTGCGCCGCCTCTCGCGCACCAACCAAGACCGTGTGGCCGATTCGAGCGCCATCGCTTCCGAGGTGCTCAACGCCATCAGCGTGGTGCAAAGCTACACCGCCGAAGGTCGCGAAACCCGTCGTTTCATCGATTCCACCTTGCGTGCCTTGAGCTCGGCGCTGGGCCGCATACGCGCACGCGCCGTGCTGGTAGGTTTCATCATCATGGCCTCCAGCGCCGTGTTGCTCTGGGGTCTTTACATGGGCACGCTGGCTGTGCGGGCGGGCACGAGCACGGCCGGTCAACTCGGTGAGACGGTCTTTTACGTCATTTTGCTGGCCAGCGCCTTCGCGGTACTCGGCGAGGTCTATGGCGACCTGCTGCGTGCGGCTGGGGCCACCGAGCGACTGATGGAGTTGCTGCACACCGAGTCCAACCTCAAAATTTCGGCCCAGCCACAACAAGCGCCCTGGCCGAATGGTGGCTCGTCCTTGCAGTTGGCGTCGGTGCGCTTTCATTACCCTTCGCGCCCCGACACCTGGGCGCTGGACCAGCTGACAGGCCAGATCCACCCCGGACAGACCGTGGCCGTGGTAGGCCCGAGCGGCGCGGGCAAAACCACGTTGTTCGATTTGCTCATGCGTTTTCACGACCCGCAGGCGGGCCGCATTGTGCTGGACGGCGTGCCGATCGACCAAATGGACCTGCACGCCTTGCGCGAGCGCATGGCGATCGTGCCCCAGGAGCCGGTGATTTTTTCCGGCACCGTGCTCGAGAACATCCGCTATGGCCGCCCCGACGCCAGCTTGGAAGACGTGCACGCTGCCGCTGAAGCGGCTTATGCGCAAGAGTTCATCCGCGAGTTGCCGGAGGGCTTTGACACGTACTTGGGCGATCGGGGTGTGCGTTTGTCGGGCGGTCAACGCCAGCGCATTGCGATTGCACGGGCGATTCTGAAAAATGCCCCACTGCTGCTGCTGGACGAGGCGACCAGTGCGCTCGACGCACAAAGTGAAAAAATGGTTCAAGCTGCACTGGACAAAGCCATGGTCGGCCGCACCACGCTGGTGATCGCCCACCGCCTGGCCACGGTGCAACGCGCCGATGTGATCTGGGTGCTGGAGCGTGGACGGCTGATGGAGCAGGGCACCCACGCCGAACTGCAAGCCAAAGGCGGGCTCTATGCCAGCTTGGCGGCGCTGCAGTTCCACAACACCTCAGGCCACTGAAGTCGGACTGCTTGATCCGGCCCTGATGGGGCGCATCCCGGCCTTGCTATGGGTCCTCCTGGCTTTTTGTTGGTCATCCCGGCCTTGAGCCGGGATCCAGCGCACGCCCGAGGTTTCAGCAAAAAGCAGTGGTCAGAACTGAATGCCGGGTCTTCGACCGGGAGGACTCAGTTTTATAGATGTTTCAACTTCATGGGGCCGGATCTCCAGGCGCCAACCCCGTGAGCGATGGGCGTGCCATGCGCCTCAAAAACATCGCGTCAAGGCGCGCGACTCACAGCTGCTTGGGGGGCTCCTCTGTCGCTGGCTTGGCGGCTGCACCCTGATCCAACGCTTCTTGCGCCGCTTTTTCGCGTGCCCGCTGCTGGCGGGTTTGTTCCTGCGCCTTGCGCACGTCGTGCATTTGCCAAAAGGCAAAAACGAACACCAGGCCAAAAATGCCCAGTTCTAACCAAATTCCCATGGCTTCACCTTCCAAGTGTTGGTGTGTCAATAAAGGTTGACAGTATCGATTATCGGGTTATATTGACATATATGCCTGTCAGCTTGTGTTGACAAGTCTTCCATTTCGGAGGCCCCATGAGTCTGTTGATACGCACCGAACAAGCTTTGAACGCCCTTTTTGAGCAAGCCGCTGGCGAAGGCGCGCCTGCCCGACTGGTGGCCGCCATGCGGCACGCGGTGTTTTCCGGGGGAGCCCGCATCCGTCCGCAGCTGTGTATGGCCGTGGCCACCGCCTGTGGCGACGACGCGCCGCAATTGACCAATGCCGCTGCTGTGGCCCTGGAGTTGATGCATTGCGCCTCTTTGGTGCACGACGACATGCCGGCGTTTGACAATGCCGACACACGGCGCGGCCGGCCCACAGTGCACAAAGCATTCAGCGAGCCCCTGGCGCTGCTGGCGGGGGACGGCCTGATCGTCATGGCCTACCGCGTCCTTTTGCAAGCGGGCGCACAGCGGCCCGAGCGCTTGATTCAGTTGATGGACAACATGACGACGGGCGTTGGCCTGCCCAATGGCATTGTGGCTGGGCAAGCCTGGGAGTGCGAGACCAGCGCCGACCTGGGGCAATACCAACGCGCCAAGACCGGGGCTTTGTTCGTTTCGGCCACCTGCGCAGGCGCGCTCAGCTGCGGCTACGAGCCCGAGCCATGGGCCCCATTGGGGGCTTATTTGGGCGAGGCCTACCAAGTGGCCGATGACATCCGCGACGTGATCGCCGATGCTGCGACCTTGGGCAAGCCTGCAGGCCAAGACGCTCTGCATGCCCGCCCGAGCTCGGCCCAGGCGCTGGGCCTCGATGGGGCCATTGCCCACTTTGATCGCCTGATTGAGCAGGCCGCCTCGTCGATCCCGGCCTGCTCGTGCCGCGACATGTTGCAGCAGCTGGTTCAGCTTGAAGCCGAACGCCTCGTGCCCAAGGCCCTGTGTGAAGGCTATTTCAAGACCCACCCGGTCGTTGTCTCGGCCCGTGTCGGTGCCGCGCATTGAGCGCCCAAGACGCCACAAGCCAAGGAAGCCACATGTCACAACCCCTGGATCTGGCCGCCTTGCAGGCCCACCCCGCTCCCAGCACCTTCAAGGACGCTTGGCAGGCCCGTTTGGAGCGCTGGTACGCGCACCCCGGGCTGTACCAATGGTCGCTGCGCAACCCGCTCACACGCTGGCTCACGCGCCGCCGCACCCGCAAACTGTTCGATCTGATGGCCGGTTTTGTCCATAGCCAGGTGCTGCTGGGCTGTGTGCGGCTGGACCTGTTTCGCGCCTTGCACCACGCCCCTGCCAGTCTGAATGATCTGGCGCGTCGCACGGGCTTGGCTCCCGCGGTGTTGCAGCGCTTGTTGTTGTCTGCCGTGGCGCTGGACTTGCTGGAGCACCGCAGCCAGGGGCGTTTTGGCCTGGGTCCGCTGGGGGTGCCTTTGGCTCAGCACGAGGGCATTGCACAGATGATCGAGCACAACCATTTGCTCTACCAAGACATGCAGGACCCGCTGCAGTTCTTGGGCAACGCCTGGAGCGGTGGCATGGCCGAGTACTGGCCCTATGCCCACGAAAAACCCGCCGTGGCCATGCCCCAGGCCGAGGTGGACAAGTTCACCCGCTACTCGGAGCTCATGGCCGCCTCGCAGGGATTTGTCGTGCAGGAAATCCTGTCGTCCTACTTTTTTGACGAACACCGGTGCGTGCTCGACGTGGGTGCAGGCAGGGGGCGTTTTGTGAGTGAACTGGCCGCGCACGCGCCTCACCTGCAGTTCAAGATGTTCGACTTGCCCCCTGTATTGGCGCTGGCCCGTGAAGGCCTGCAGGCCAAGGGTCTGAGCGAGCGGGTGGCCTTGCACCCGGGCAGTTTCCTGGATGACCCCTTGCCTGAGGGGGCCGACCTGATCACCTTGGTGCGCGTGGCGCACGACCACCCGGATGCGGTGGTACAGCAGATTTTGCAAAAAGCCTACGCCGCCTTGCCGCTGGGTGGGGCCTTGTTGTTGGCTGAACCCATGGCTCAGCCCGATGAAGAGGCCGGTCAGCCTGGCGCATCGGTCGATGCCTATTTCCATTTTTACCTCTTGGCCATGGGAGCAGGGCGTTTGCGTACCCCGCACGAGCTGCAAACCATGATGGAAGAGGCCGGATTCACGCATGTCGAGCAAGTGCCCAATGCCATGCCCATCCATGCCCGCATTCTTTTGGGACGTAAATCTCAGTGTTTACCCTTAAATCATCAAAATAGTGTCAGTAAACATTGACATGATTTGATGTAAAGCAAAAAATACAAACATGAAATCCCAAGCCGTCGTTTTCAACAGCCCCAAGCAACTGAGCTTGCAGGCCCTGGATTTACCCGAGTTGCAAGCAGGACAGATCGAGGTGGCCGTGGAGTTCAGTGGCATCAGCACCGGCACCGAGCGCATGCTCTGGGACGGCAGCATGCCGCCCTTCCCCGGCATGGGCTACCCCTTGGTGCCCGGTTATGAGACTGTGGGCCGCGTGGTTCGCAGCGCCTCAGATACGGGTGTGCAAGCTGGTCAGCGCGTGTTTGTACCAGGGGCCAATTGCTTCACGGGTGTCAAAAGCCTGTTTGGCGGCGCGGCTTCACGCTTGGTGGTGACCGAACAAAAAGTGGTGCCCGTGGCCGAACATCTGGGCGCGCAATCGGTGCTGCTGGCGCTGGCCGCCACGGCCTACCATGCGGTGTCGGGCGGTGGTCAGCAAGACCCGTTTGAGGCGCCCGAACTCATCGTCGGTCACGGTGTCATGGGACGCCTTTTGGCCCGCTTGACCGTGGCAGCTGGTCTGCCAGCCCCTACGGTTTGGGAAACCCAAGCTGCGCGGTCTGTGGGAGCCGAGGGTTACACCGTGGTGCAACCGCAAGACGACCCGCGCCGCGACTACCGAACCATTTACGACGTGAGCGGCGATGGCAGCCTGCTCAACAGCCTGATTCAACGCCTGCGCCCCGGTGGCGAGCTCGTGTTGGCTGGTTTCTACAAACACGACCTGTCTTTCGCTTACGCCCCGGCCTTCATGCGCGAGGCGCGCCTGCGCATCGCCGCCGAGTGGAAGCGTCCCGACTTGTTGGCCGTCAACGAGCTGGTGCACACCGGCCGCTTGTCGCTCGACGGTTTGATCACCCACACCCAGCCATCGACGCATGCTGGTTCTGCTTACGAGACCGCCTTCGGAGATGCGAGCTGTCTCAAGATGATCCTTGATTGGAGTGCCTCCTCATGAACACCGATACCGCGACCACCCAGCCCATCAAATTTGTCGAAGTGTTGCGCCGCGAGGCCGACGTCGAACCCGACGCCGTGAGCACCTCCGAAGTGACCAAAGAGACACAAATCATCGCCATCTATGGCAAAGGCGGCATTGGCAAAAGCTTCACGCTGGCCAACCTGTCTTACATGATGGCCCAGCAGGGCAAAAAAGTGCTGCTGATCGGCTGTGACCCCAAGAGCGACACCACCAGCTTGTTGTTTGGTGGCAAAGCTTGCCCCACCATCATTGAAACGTCATCCCGCCTCAAGCTCTCTGGCCAGGCCGTGAGCATTGGCGATGTGTGCTTCAAGCGCGACGGCGTGTTTGCCATGGAGCTCGGTGGCCCAGAAGTTGGTCGCGGCTGCGGCGGGCGCGGCATCATCCACGGCTTTGAAACGCTCGAAAAACTCGGCTTCCACGATTGGGGCTTTGACTACGTGTTGCTCGACTTTTTGGGCGACGTGGTGTGCGGCGGTTTCGGCCTGCCCATTGCCCGCGACATGTGCCAAAAGGTCATCGTGGTCGCCAGCAACGACTTGCAGTCGCTGTACGTGGCCAACAACGTGTGCAGTGCGGTCGAATACTTCCGCAAGCTCGGCGGTAACGTCGGTGTGGCGGGCATGGTCATCAACAAGGACGACGGCACGGGCGAAGCCCAGGCCTTTGCCACCAACGCCGGTATTCCTGTGTTGGCCGCGATCCCGGCCAACGAAGACATCCGCCGCAAGAGCGCCAGCTACGAAATCATTGGCCGCCCTGACGGCGAGTGGGGCCCCTTGTTTGCCGAGCTGGCCAAGAACGTGGCAGAAGCGCCGCCACAGCGCCCCAAGCCCCAAACACAAGACCAATTGCTCGGTCTGTTCAGCGCCGACGTGGTTGGCCGCAATGTGGTGCTCGAGCCTGCCACCGTGTTCGACATGGTGGGCAAGAACGAAGACATCAAGCCTTCGCTGGAAGTCGTCTACGACGCTGCTTGATCGCAGCCACCGACACACCACAGGTAACAGCCATGACACGCACCATCCCGATTCACCCCAGCCCTCCAGCTGCGAACCCCGCAGGCCTGCAAGGCGACGGCCTGGGTTGCCACGCAGGCACCGATGCCATGGTGGCTGCCGCCAAAGAGGCGGGCAAATCCGAAGTGCTCGACCAATACGCCCGCGACTACCCGCGCCAGCCTGATGCCGGTCCACACGACCAGCCGCAAAGCATGTGTCCGGCTTTTGGCTCGCTGCGTGTGGGCCTGCGCATGAAGCGCACCGCCACGATTTTGTCGGGCTCGGCTTGCTGCGTGTATGGCCTGACGTTCACCTCGCATTTTTACGGTGCGCGCCGCAGCGTGGGTTATGTGCCCTTCAACTCCGAGTCGCTGGTCACGGGCAAGCTGTTTGAAGACATCCGCGATGCAGTGCACGCCGAGGCCGACCCGGAAAAGGTCGACACCGTCGTCATCATCAACCTGTGCGTGCCCACCGCCAGCGGCGTGCCGCTGCAGTTGCTGCCCAAAGAGATCAACGGTGTGCGCATCATCGGCATCGACGTGCCCGGTTTTGGTGTGCCCACCCATGCCGAGGCCAAAGACGTGCTGGCCGGGGCGATGCTCAAATACGCCCGCGAAGAAATCATCAGTGGCCCGGTGGCCGCACCCCGCGCAGGCCGGGGCGACAAACCCACGGTGGCCCTGCTGGGCGAGATGTTCCCAGCCGACCCGGTCATAATTGGTCAGATGCTCGCCCCCATGGGCCTTGCCGCAGGCCCGGTGGTGCCCACCCGCGAGTGGCGCGAGTTGTATGCCGCGCTCGACTGCTCGGTGGCTGCGGCCATCCATCCGTTCTACACCGCCAGCGTGCGCGAGTTCAAAGCCGCCGGTCGCCCCGTGGTGGGCTCGGCTCCGGTGGGCCTCGAAGGTACACAAGACTGGTTGCAAAACATCGGCCAAGCGGCAGGCATTGCACAGTCGCAGATCGATTTGGCGCGCAACCAGGCGCTCACGCAAATGCGTGGCCTCTTGATGCAAAAGCCGATTTCAGGCCGCATCACCCTGAGCGGCTACGAAGGCTCCGAACTGCTGGTGGGCCGCTTGCTGATCGAATGCGGCGCCGATGTGCGCTATGTGGGCTCGGCCTGTCCTGCGACCGAGTGGAACGCACACGACATCGAATGGCTCAAGGCCAAAGGTGTGCAGGTGCAAATGCGCGCCTCGCTCGAGCAAGACCTGAACGCCATGTACGAATACCGGCCACAACTGGCCATTGGCACCACCCCGGTGGTGCAGATCGCCAAGCAAAACAGCGTGCCATCGTTGTACTTCACCAACCTGATTTCGGCCAGGCCCCTGATGGGCGTGGCCGGTGCCGGTTCCTTGGTGCAGGTGGTGCAAGCGGCCATGGGCAACCAGGCCCGCTTTGACGCCATGAAAGATTTCTTTGGCGATGTGGGCGCAGGCCATGCCGCAGGTGTGTGGGAATCGGTGCCCAAAGACCGCCCTGAGTTCAAGGCCGAAACCCGCCGCCAGATTGAAAAGCTTTTGAAGAAGCGCAAAGCCGAGGAGATGGGTTCATGAACCAGATCAATCCTCCGCCAAGCACTGTGGCCAAGCCCAAGTCGCCACTCATCCTCGACCACGACCGCGCAGGCGGTTACTGGGGTGCGGTGTACGTGTTCACTGCCATCAAGGGCTTGCAAGTGGTGATCGACGGCCCGGTGGGTTGCGAAAACCTGCCGGTGACTTCGGTGCTGCATTACACCGATGCGCTGCCTCCCCACGAGTTGCCGATTGTGGTGACGGGTCTGGCCGAAGAGCAACTGGGCCGCGAAGGCACCGAAGGCGCGATGAAGCGCGCCCACGCCACGCTCGACCCCGAATTGCCCGCTGTGGTGGTGACCGGCTCGATTGCCGAGATGATCGGCGGCGGCGTCACACCCGAAGGCACCAACATCGCCCGCTTTTTGCCGCGCACCATCGACGAAGACCAGTGGCAATGCGCCAACCGCGCCATGTACTGGCTGTGGAGCGAATATGGCCTGCGCAAAGTGCCTGCGCGCAAACCCTTTGAAGAACGTCCTGTGGGCGAAAAGCCCCGCGTCAACATCATTGGCCCTTGCTACGGCACCTTCAACAGCCCGAGCGACTTGGCCGAAATTCGCCGTCTCGTGCAAGGCATCGGCGCAGACGTCAACATGGTCTTCCCGCTGACCAGCCACCTGGCCGATGTGTCGCGCCTGGTCGAAGCCGATGTGAACATCTGCATGTACCGCGAATTTGGACGCATGCTTTGCGAAGCGCTGGAGCGCCCCTATTTGCAAGCACCCATTGGCCTGCACAGCACCACCAACTTCTTGCGCAAGTTGGGCGAATTGCTGCACCTGGACCCCGAGCCTTTCATTGAGCGCGAAAAGCACACTACTTTGAAGCCCATGTGGGACCTGTGGCGCTCGGTCACGCAAGACTTTTTTGCCACCGCCAGCTTTGCCGTGGTGGCGGGAGAGACCTATTCGCGGGGTCTGAAAAATTTCCTCGAAAACGAAATGGGCTTGCCCTGCCGCTTCAGCGTGTCGCGCACCGCAGGCAACAAGACCGACAACGCCACGGTGCGTGAACTGGTCAAGACCCAGACGCCGCTCATCATGTTCGGCAGCTACAACGAGCGCATGTACCTGAGCGAAATTTCGGGCGGCAGTCCGATGCGGGCGGCCTTCATTCCCGCGTCCTTCCCCGGCGCGATCATCCGCCGCCACACCGGCACGCCCTTCATGGGCTACAGCGGTGCGAGCTACGTGATCCAGGAGGTGTGCAACGCGTTGTTTGATGCGCTGTTCCACATCTTGCCGCTGGGCACCGACATGGACAAAGTCGAAGCCACACAAGCGCGTGGCGTGGTCGCTCCGAATGCCAGCTGGCAAGACCAGGCCCAGCAGCGCCTGCGCGATGTGGTGCAAAGCCAGCCGGTGCTGGTGCAGATCTCGGCGGCCAAGCGCTTGCGTGACCAAGCCGAGCAACTCTCGCACGCCCAGGGGCACACCGAAGTGACCGAAGACCATGTGAACGCGGCCAGCCGCGAACTGGGCTTGGGGGTGGCGGCATGAGTCGCGTCCCAACCAATACACCAGCAGGGGCCGCCAAAGGCGGTGCCGCTGATCCGATGTCGTGGCCTTTGGCTGCGGATGCCCATCTGCGCGGGCTGTGCGCAACCCGGGTCGCAAGGCCTCTTTAAAAGGAGCAAAACATGTCCACCAAGACATCAATTTCCGGACTCACCG
>JAIXOZ010000047.1 GCA_027486495.1 Comamonadaceae bacterium
ATGCCCTACATGCACAGCGAGTCCGCCCTGGCGCATGCGCAAGCGGTGGTCTTGTTTGATCAGCCGGGCATGGAAGACACCTTGCGCTTTGAACTGCGCCACCAAGCCATCATCGAGCGTTTTGGCCGCTACCCTCACCGCAACCCCATCTTGGACCGCGAGTCCACGCCCGAAGAGTTGGCGTTTTTGGGTGAGCCGGGGTCGGGGTTTTAGCTGCCCTTTTTTTAGCCCCGCCTCTTAAATAGGCAGAGATGGTCAATCGCTTTAAACTACCTCCCATTCGCCCATCCCAAGCACTCAGCCAACACCGAGACGCCGTCTGCCTTGCCGCAACACCCTACCGCGTGGCCAATCCGCGCGTGTCTGTCGATGTGCTCACACCCAAAGACCTGCCGCCCAAGTTCCGGGTCGCTGTGGTGCAAGAAGCTCGCCACGTATGACGATCCGGCGGTTGCCCGATTACCTGGACCACATGCGTCAAGCGATCGCTGATGCGCTTTGGCGCGCAGTACCGGCTGCAACGCATTCAGGCCTCTGACATGATCACCACCGACGAAGCGGCTACCCAGTCGGGCACCACCCGCGTGACCATGAACGCCTGGATCAAAAGCGTCCGCTGCATTGGCGTGTTGCACCTGCGCCGGGGCTACAAGCTGCCCCGCTGGCAATTCGAGCCGTTCATTTTTCCGGTCCTCGCACCCATGGCAGCGGCCTTGGGTTCGATCGATGGCTGGCAACTGCTGGCTTTCCTGGAAAGCCCGCTCCCGGCACTCGACGGTCAGTCACCCCGCACCGCGCTGGAGCAAGGCACGCGGCAGTTCCTGACTTGCGTAACTGTGTTGTTTGGCAACGACTGGTCCCACCCATGACAGCATTCAAAGAATTCTTGCCAACACGCAAAAGAATAAGTCACAAAGAGTTAATCGTCATGCCCTGCCGTTTGGCCTGACGTGTCTCATAAGCCAGAAATTCGTCAGTGATGTTGCTGCCTCGAACCCCGCCTCTGACCGAACCCGCCTTGATGTCACCAAAATACTCTTTCCACAGCGGTGGCAATCTCTGACCCTGGGGCAGACTCAACCACAGGCGCAACAAATGGCGCTTGAGTTCAGGTTCTTCGTGGTCTTCAAAATTGGTGCGGGAATGAATCACCACATAGTTGTTGAGCAATTGCAAATCGCCACGGTCAAGTTGCATCGAATAACAAAAGCGTGGATCGGGCAACAAAACGTCCAGCAAATCCAGCAACGCGATCTGATCCTCCGTTAAGCGAGGCACCTCAGGAAAATCGCGCTGAGCAGCCGTGACATTTTTACGGTTGGCGCGCAAAGAGAAAAAATCTGGGTCGTCGCCCAAAATAGGGCATTTGTAAAAAGGCGGTTGCTTGGGATCGTTGGCACCCTGGTAGCTGTAATAAAAGGGCTGCTGCATCACAGGAATCAAATCGGGCCGCAACCGTTTGATCTCGTTGACCACCGCGATGGAGCTGGTCACCATGCTGGTTCCACCTGTTTTGGCGGTTTGCAGACACAACAAGGCCACCACATCACACGAGTCCACATGGAAATCCAGACCCGCATTGGTGTTGTAACCCCGTCCGTTTTTGACCTTGTAACTGCCGCCCTCGTCCCGGACATCGTTCATGACCTGACTGGCTTGGTTCTGCGTCCTGGCCACGCCCACGTTCAAACCAATGCCCCAATGGGCCAAGCGCGCATCTTCGACAGACCAACGGTGAACAGGGAACCCCTTGATCAAGCACATGCCGAAATCTTTTTGCGTGACATCGAACGCCCGATCAATGGCATCTTTGGCTGCCCCTGAAAGAGGAAAGTCATCCGAAGTCATCTGCAGCCAAGATTTAGCCGTTTTTTTGGCATGCGCCAAAGCACTCTCAAATCCTTCAATCGCCTCAGCACTCAGCCAATGTACCCAAGAAGAATCCTGTCCTAACTCCTGCGCCAACCAGGGTCTGGGCATGGAATGAACGGCGATGGGGGGGGTGTGCATACAAAAGCCTCCGAGGGTCACAACAGGGCTGAAAGTTTCAGCCATACCCATCTTAAAATCATTCTTCATGAATAAATGACACATTTCGTTGAATGCTACTTAAGATATTCTGATGAAGTTTTCTTTCTTTGAAACGCTGGAAGCTGTGCTTCGAACAGGCAGCTTGAGCCGTGCCGCAGATGAAATGCACCTCACACCCAGTGCTGTGAGCATGCAGATGAAGCAGGTGGAAATTTTTTTCGGACAACCTCTTTTTGATCGCTCGGGTTTGCAGGTCAAGCCCATGCCATTTGCACACGAAGTGGCCAGTGTCTTGCATCTGCCCATGCAGCAAATTGAGCAGCTTCGCCGACGCAATTCCATACAAATCGAAGGCACGATACGCTTGGGCGTCATTGAAAGCATGCAAGCCAGCTTGCTGCCCGGTGTCATCCAACACCTTTTGAAGAAACACCCTGCGCTGCAATTGAAGCCCGCAAGAGGACGGGCCGTTGAACTCATCGCTGCCGTCAAGGCCAATGAGTTGGACGCTGCGATCGTGGTTCAACCCGTGAAAGGGGGATCGCAACGCCTGCATTGGCAGCACCTGTTCAAAAACGAATTGGTGGTCATTGCACCGCCAACCGCCAAAGCGACCAAGATACAACAACTGTTTTCTGATTACCCCTGGATCCGCTTTGATGCCAGTACCAGCACAGGCAAATTGGCAGCACAGTGGATCGGCCAAAACATGCCGCAAGCCCAAAGAAGCATGGATTTACCGTCTGTCCATGCTGTGTTGTCCATGGTCAATGCCGGACTGGGGGTGTCGATGGTGCCGTCGATTGACCCCCGCATGATGATCGCTTATCCCGTGCGGGTTTATCCCATCGGTAAAGGGGCTCCAGCGTTGAATGTTGTTTTGCTCACCAAAAAAAATGAACCCAACACCCGCTGGATGGACGCCTTGTTCGAAGCCATCCAAGCCGCCTCCAACATCATGGCCATCACTGCCCATTGAACTCGCCATGGGGCATGGGTTCGATAATTCTGCGCATGCTGTTTTCGCGCGGCGCAAGATCAGCGACAGTCTCTTGTCACCCGTTGTCACATGAGGGTCTTCACCAGCGTTAGTGCTCTTGTCGAGTTGGTCGATATCTACCTAAACTTGTTGGACATTGACAAACTCACTGGATGGCCTGTTTATGAACCGCATTTTGGCAATTTTTTTCGGAATTTTGGCTTTCTCTGCTCATGCCCAAGATGCCAACTACCCCAATAAACCCATTCGTTTGATCGTGGGCTATGCCCCTGGGGGTGCCACCGATATCGTGGCTCGCAGCATTGCCATCAAGCTTCAAGAAACGCTTGGCCAAACCGTGATTGTGGAAAATCGCGCTGGCGCAGGCAGCAATATTGCTTCCGAATTTGTGGCTCGCAGCGCGCCCGATGGCTACACCCTGCTTTTGGGAACGATCGCCAACGCGACGAATATGACCGCCTATAAGAACCTCGGCTACGACACCATGCGGGACTTTATCCACATCACGCAGACAATGACCGCGCCTTCGGTATTGGCTTTGCACCCTTCAGTGCCTGTCAAAAATCTGCGCGAATTTGTCGCCTTGGCCAAACAAAACCCAGGAAAGATGGCTTTCTCATCCAGCGGCAGTGGCGGGTCACCCCACTTGGCAGGCGAACTTCTGAAGATGCGAGGCAACATTGATTTGATCCATGTCCCCTACAAAGGGGCAGCGCCAGCCATGTCGGATTTGTTGGCAGGCCAAGTTCAAATGAGTTTTCAAACTGCTTTGTCGGCGATACCCCATCTGAAAAGTGGCAAGCTCAATGTCATCGCCGTGGCCAGCAAAAAACGCATGGGCATATTGCCCAATGTGCCCACCATGGCCGAAGCTGGAATGGCCGACTTTGAAGTTTCAAGCTGGAATGGCTTGTTTGCACCCGCCAAAACGCCTGCACACATCGTTAATGCCTTGTACAACGCCACCATCAAGGCACTGCAGACTCAAGACATCAAAGACAAAATGGAGGCACAAGGTGCTGAACCAGTAGGCAGCAGCCCTGAAGAGTTCAAAGCCTTTGTGAAGGCAGAAATTGACAAATGGGAGCAGGTGATCATCAAGTCGGGCGCGAAGATGGACTGAACCTTGACACCCTTGAAGGACTGTTCGGCAGCCTCAATGCGACTGGACCTCGAAGACAAGGCTGGTTAGCCAAGCTTGAGTGCCCTGATGAATTTGAAATGGTAGTGTATGGTTCACCAATCATAAACATTCTATTCGCACTCAAACGTGCTAGCGAGTGCTAGAGCGTGAATGCGAGGAAGAGATTTGATCGGACCACACGGATCAGATCAAAGCTCGGCAGTGATAACCCTGAAGGCGCTGTCACCTCTTTTGAAACCAGGGCGTGGACCATCGAAAGACCGTGGCAACTCAGACAAGCCGAAAATTTCATCGACGTGGAACATTTTCCATCCGATGTATTCCCCGGATTCACTTCCACCACCAACTTGGAATGCTCGCCGTGCTTTGTGTCCCTTGGAATCAATTCCACAGGTGTGCGGCTCAACCGTGCGAGAAGAACCATCGTAGGTAAACGCCAACAGTTGGCGATTTTGAATTGCTCTTTCAATAATCATTTTGAAATCCTCAAAATAAGATTCATAGTTCTGCGGAATGCACATCGAAAAGTGATGGGCTGTCTCAACTCTCATCCAACGGGACACCAGATCGCCACAGCGCGGTGTGCAAGACATGCAGCATGCGGTTGGTGCCAGGCTTGATGAGTCGCTGGGAGTTACGCTTACTCAACTGATTGATGCCCGACTGGAACAAAGCGATGCATGTGTGATGCGGGTGCTGGGCTGAAGCGTAGACCATCCCATTCAAATTCATGGCTCTACAGTCAGTCGCTAGTTCCTGTGTTTGTGCCACGCGAAGCGACTGCAGCACTGGGTATGGCTCAGCCAAACCACGCAAATCGGCAAGACGCAAGGGGCCAGTCGTCACAAATTCGACCAGACACCTTCGACGCAGTTCAGACAAGCTTTTGCTTACCGTCTCTCGCCTGAGCAGTGTCTCGTACAGCGCCGTCTCCGGGCTGTCGGCCAAATAAGCCACGGGCTCATCCGGCAAGCAATAGCGGCCATACATCAAGCCGACTGGCGGCATGGCCACTCCATTCATTTGCACGCTCGTGGTTCGTGACCGAATCAGCTGAATACGGTGAAAAATGTAGGGGGCAGCAAGTTCAATAATAGTTGGGTTGAGGTCTTTGAATTTCATGGGCAGTCAAGCTCAATGCCCTTCTGCTGTTGCCAGGTCAATAATGCGTTGGCCATACACGCCCTGCTCCAGGGCAATGCGTGGCGCCAGTCCGTCAAGTGCTTCGTGCGGTGTTTCCAAAAACGACAGCATTTGCCACCCATCGGTGGTGCCCAACGCTTCGGACAGTGACTGAATCACTGGGAAAACATAGGGCTCAAACTGCCATTTCGGCATCTTGAAACCACGACGCAAATGCGCAACACCAATGCTACGGCCACTCTTGATCCAAGAGTTGATCGTGACACGAGTCGTCCCGCTTAGTTCAGCGGCTTCATCGGTAGTAATCATGTCCGAAGCATTGATTCGTTGACGTCTGTAATCCGCACCACGGCTCAGCAACGCAGCAGTCTGCGCCTCAGTGGCATACGGGTCTGCTGTGCTGGTGCGACGTGTGCTGAAGGAGTCAAAGGCAACAGAAAAAGGGGAAGTTAATGTGTTCATGGCGATTGAGTCTTAGACACCCACTTAAGGTGCGTTGCGCATATCGGGTTTGCTGCTACCGAAAAAACCTTGCAGCCTCGATTGGCCTTGCAGTGGGACCAAGTGAATTGGGCGATCAAGGCATGCTGCACGATCGCCGGACCGGGCACCGAGCTTGGATGGCTTGAGTGCGCGCCAAAAGCCGTGAAGCCATCCACTGCAAATGCTTCGAGCAAATGCATAGACACCATGGACCGCCATGAACGCCCTCATCATGGCGTGGGCAATTTTGTTGGGCTCAAACGGCACCACTGCGGCGTTGCGGCGAATGATTTGGTAATGGGCCAGTGCTTGGATCTCTCCTGCAGGCTCCGAAAAGGATGTTTCTTTCCAAGTCAACATGTGTGCTTCTCCAGCTCACGAGGTGCTCTATTGCAACTCACAGGGAATATTTTGGATCATTACGATTGATTTGTCAAGTTCGTAAAGTTGGAAAACTCCATCTTTTTTGCAGTGCATCAGATTCGGCACTCAGAGGTAAGTCTATGCAAGCCCAATGGTGTCTGCTTTGCACACATTTACATCGGCACACTTCACCGACTCAAGTTCAAATCCGACCTGGGGAATTGAACTCCCATCCATACAAGGGCTGCCTCAGATCGAACATCGGCACCCTTCGTTGGTAGTCAGCTTGGCAGCGGTAGCAGTCCCTCGCGCCTTTCAGTCATTGGACCGCTGCCAACAAGCAGAAACTCCTAATCTGAACAAAAGTCCCCCTGCAGTAACAGGTAGCTGTCGAACGCGGGAGGCCTGAGGGATACATTACATTGGGTACCACGATAAATCTACACCACTCAAAGGAGTATTGATCTCATATGGAACTTGGAAATCCTTTGATGTCTCGGGCCGCAGAAGTCCTTACCAAAGAACTCGGCTCACCATCGCGTGAGACAGTTAAGGTCATCGCATGGAACGCGAGGCCCGATCTTGGAGTTGTGCTCCAAATTGACCAGCCCAACCGAGAACAAGGTGCCTTCATTTGGGTGCCATATCCTCCCGATGGTCAGCCGGTACCTGAGATCGCTCTCGAATATCCCGGTGAATCTGGGCGTCACAGCAATACCTATCCTTCTCCCGGTCTGGGGCGCGGTTTCCCCGCACTTAAGTTAGCGGTTAAAACAGAGTCGGAGTTGGAAGACACAATTTCCTTCATTAAGGCATTCCGTGACTCCATGCCTCTCCCCGTAGTCAAGTTGCAGCCCGCTGAGCCGCAATCTCCCGTGCCAGTCGATGTATCGTGCATGCCACCGGTGAAAGAGCAGCCGACTCGTCGTGAAGCAATACCCCGCGCTGTTCAGCGTGAAGTGTGGCAGCGCGATGGTGGGCGCTGCGTTGAATGTGACACGCGAGAGAAGCTGTGCTTCGACCACATCGTTCCCTTTTTTCGTGGCGGTAGCAATTCCATTCGCAACCTTCAACTCCTGTGCGAGCGTTGCAATCTTTCAAAGGGTAATCGCATTTGAACGTGGTACCAAAACCTGCAGTCGAGCGGATCTTTTCCGAAAGCCCTCACACTCATTGAAAGACCAGTTCCAGCCTGTTTGAGGGATGGTGCCAAAGCAGCGGAAGCGGTCGCTCGAAGCAATTAAACACTTAGGCTGCCTCCGGCCAAAACCGGTCACTAAAAGCTTTTATTTGTGTCAAAGCTTGGAGGTCATTGCCGCGCAAGACAAGGCGTAATCGACCAAGGCAGCCTGAACTGCTGTCGCTTCGCCGAGCGCCGTAGTCACTTGCACCGTCACATTTGGATGGGCCTGAGAGAAACGATCAATGGCCTCGTTCAAATCAGTTTTTATGTGTTTTCCGCTAGCCCAGAAGAAGGGTACAACAACAATCGACTGTTCACCTTCTTGCGCTATGGCCTGCAGCGCATCGGACAACTCAGGTTGCATGAATTCCAGAAATGCCAGCTCGCAATGGCCGGGGTATTGGACTGCAATACGCTGACACACCGCGTCAAGTGGCTCGCGCCATGCAGGGTCGCGCGAGCCGTGAGCGAACAAAAGCAAAGCGGGGGAGCGTGTGTCGGTCATGCAGCGCATCTCAATG
>JAIXOZ010000119.1 GCA_027486495.1 Comamonadaceae bacterium
ACAATGCCCGAGCCGGGCAACTGCTCCAGCGCGTCGGCAATCCAGGCATAGCGCTGCAAGGGTGACAAACCCGGCACCACCGACAGCGTAAGAGAGGTGCGGGCCAGCGTGCCGCGAAAAGTCACCGTGTTCGCACCCAACTGTTTGCCAATGTCGTGCGTCACCCGCTCGTTGGCCGTGGCCGTGGTGGCCAGCACGCTGGCGGTGGGTGTCGAGAGCAGCGCCCGCGCCAAGCGCTGGTAATCGGGCCGGAAGTCAAAACCCCAATCGCTGATGCAATGCGCCTCATCGATCACGATCAGGCCCACCCGGGCCAGCAAAGCGCCCAGCCGCGCCGCAAAACGCGGGTTGCCCAGCCGCTCGGGCGAGACCAGCAACACATCGATGGCGTCGTCGTCCAGCCGCTGAAACACCTCGTCCCAGTCGTCCATATTGGTGGAGTTGACCGTCGCCGCCTTCAGGCCCGCGCGCTCTGCGGCACTGACCTGGTCGCGCATCAGCGCCAGCAAAGGCGACACCACCAGCGTGGGGCCAGCGCCCGTGCTGCGGATGGCGTGCGTGGCCGCCCAGTACACCGCCGACTTGCCCCAACCTGTGGCCTGCACCACCAGCACGCGCGAGGCAGGCTGCAGCACGGCATGCACCGCGTCCACCTGGTCGGGGCGCGGCACAGCGCCCGGCCCGGCCAAGCGGGCCAGGATGGTGTGCATGTGTTGCTCTGCAAATTCGCGTGGCATGAGGTTCAGGGTTGACATGCGGGCACTCCAGTTCAATGAGTGGCCATGCTAGCAGTGAGCGCCCTCACGACAACCATTGCCGCTGAATGCCAGCCAACAAATCAATTTCTAAGTATCTTTT
This sequence comes from Comamonadaceae bacterium, assembly GCA_027486495.1. GTDB lineage: Bacteria > Pseudomonadota > Gammaproteobacteria > Burkholderiales > Burkholderiaceae_C > Limnohabitans_A. The sequence continues at coordinate 859 of JAIXOZ010000119.1, forward strand.
TTACGAAACATTTGAATACGAAATAATAAATCTGGCCTCTAGAATGAAATGAATACGCCTTTATTCATTTTCAAGAAAACGCTAGATTCAAATGACTCATCCAAGCCAGGCAGCAAACACCGCACCGCCCCACCCCCAAGAACTTCAAGACCAGCTGAACGACCGGGCCGAGGCCTTCAGCAAAGAGTTTGCCAATGCCAGCTACGAGATGGGCCAAGCGCAAAACTTTGTACGCGAGTTGTGCGGTGTGTACGGGCTGAACTACCTGCGCTCGGTGGACTTTGAGCGGCGCGTGGCCAAAGACAGCGGCGTGGGCATCAACCGGATTGACGGCTTTTTCCCAGGCCTGCTGCTGGTGGAAATGAAATCCAAGGGCAAAGACCTGGCCGAGGCCTACGAACAAGCCAAGGGCTACATCCCCAAGCTCAAAAACAAAGAAGACATTCCTCTTTACATCCTGGTCAGCGACTTTCAGAACCTGCACCTGTATGACCTGACGGGTGAAAAGCCACCCCTTCAGTTCAAGCTGGCCGACTTCAAAAGCCACGTCAACGATTTGGGCTTTTTGCTCGGCTACGAGCGCATCTACCAAGACCGCCAAGCCCAAGCCAGCATCGAGGCGGCTAACCGGCTGGGCACACTGCACGACACCATCAAACAAACCGGCTACCGAGGCCAAGACCTGCAAACCTTGTTGGTGCGGCTCTTGTTTTGCCTGTTTGCAGACGACACGGCCCTGTTCAACAAAGAAGACGCTTTCAAGCAGGCCGTGCAAAGCAGCAACAGCGCGGGCGACGACCTGGGTGGCAAGCTGCAACGCATCTTCCGCCGCTTGGACACCAACCCCAACACGGCGGCCAAGGACGGTGCCAGCACGCAACGCCTCGACGGGCAGTACGCCTACCTGCTCGACTTTCCATATGTGAACGGTGCGCTGTTCACCCAGCGCATCGAAGACCCGGACTTTGACGCCGCCTCGCGCCAAGCCCTGCTGGGCTGCTGCCAGATCGACTGGTCAGAGATCAGTCCTGACATTTTTGGCACTTTGTTCCAGCACATCATGCATTGGGACGACGAAGAGGCGCAGGGCAAAAGCAAGAAGCGCCGCGACTTTGGCGCGCACTACACCAGCGAGCGCAACATCCGCCGCGCCATCGACCCTTTGTTTCTGGAAGCCCTGCAAGCCGAGCTGGCCCTTTGCAAAGGTGACGCCAAAAAGCTCAAAAACTTCGTCACCAAACTGGCCAGCTTGAACTTCTTCGACCCGGCCTGCGGTTGTGGCAACTTTTTGGTGGTCACCTATCGCGAACTGCGCTGGCTGGAGCAGCAAACCCTGCTGGAACTCAACAACACCCCCGGCGCACAGCAAACCATGCCGCTGTGCAACGTGCACCAGTTTCACGGCATCGAGATCGACCCCACTGCCGCCGAAATCGCCACCGTGGCCATGTGGCTGACCGACCACCAAATGAACCAGCGCTGGGCCAACGGCTACAAACGCATTCCGCTGGTGAGCAAAGCCAACATCCACCAAGGCAACGCTTTGCGAGTCGACTGGAACGCCGTCATTGCGGCTGCCAAGGTGAGCTTCATCGTGGGCAACCCGCCATTTTTGGGCTACACCCAACAAAGCGCCGAGCAAAAAGCCGACATGGCGCTGATCTTTGGCAAAGCCCAAGGCACAGGCGTGCTGGACTACGTGACCGCTTGGTACGTCAAAGCCTTTGCGCTCATCAAACTCAACCCGCAGATCAAAGCCGCCTTTGTGTCAACCAACAGCATCACGCAGGGGGAACAGGTCTCGGTGTTGTGGCAGCCGCTGTTTGACCAAGGTCTGCACATCCAGTTTGCGCACCGCACCTTCAAGTGGAGCAACGAAGGCTCTGGCGTGGCGGCGGTGCACTGCGTGATCGTGGGCTTTGGGCTGGACAAGCCCCAAAAGCCCGACTTGTGGGACTACGGCCATAACATTGGCGGCAACGGGCAGTTGAAGAAGACGCGGCGGATCAATGCTTACTTGGTGGATGCGCCTGCCGTTTTTCTGTCCAACCGGCGCGAACCTTTGTGCAAGGTATCGCCCATGAACAAAGGCAGCCAACCCACCGACGGCGGGCACCTGCTGCTGAGCGCCGAGGACGAGCAAGCCATCCGCGACACCGACCCGATTGCGGCGCGTTACATCAGGCCCTTTTTGGGCGCAGACGAGTTTCTGAACAGCACGCCGCGCTATTGCCTGTGGTTGACCGAGGTCACCGCCGTAGACATGGCCACATCGTCAGAACTCAAGCGCCGCATCGCGGGTGTGAAAGCCATGCGCTTGGCCAGCCCCAAAGTGCCCACCCAAAAACTGGCCGAGGTGCCGCATTTGTTTGGCGAAATTCGGCAACCCAAAGGCAACTACCTCTTGGTTCCACTGCACTCTTCAGAAAATCGATCCTTCATTCCTATTGGTTTTTTTGATGGCGACGTTATCTGTGGAAACGCGAATTCGCTCATCCCCAACGCCACGCTTTACCACTTCGGCATGCTCAACTCGACCATGCACAACGCTTGGATGCGCGCAGTCTGCGGCCGACTCGAAAGCCGTTACCGCTACTCCAACACCATCGTCTACAACAACTACCCTTGGCCCACACCCAGCCCCGCGCAGCAAGCCGCCATCGAAGCCGCCGCCCAGTCCGTGCTCGACGCCCGTGCCCAGCACCCCGAGAAAAGCCTGGCCTGGCTGTACGACCCGGAAAACCTGCGCAAAAACAAAAGCCTGCAAGCCGCGCACGACGCCGTCGACGAAGCCGTGGACCTGGCCTATGGCTACGAGGACAGCAACGACGACACCCACCGCGTGGCCTATTTGTTCAAGCTCTACGAAAAGCTCGCCCTGGCCCCCATGCTGGAGTCCGCCGAGCCTGCTATCCCAGCCAAGAAACCTCGCCAAACAACAGCCAGCAAACCCCGACAGCCTTCAAAAGGGCAGACACCAGATTGATAGCAAATCTATTGATTGCTATCATTCGGGCTGATTATCGGAGGAGCGGCCATGTCATCCGTCACTGTTAGAAACCTGCCCGAGGCGACACACCGCGCCCTCAAACTGCGGGCCGCTCAGCATGGCCGCAGCACAGAGGCAGAAATTCGCCTGATTCTGGAAAATGCCGTGGCCCCAAAAGTCGGTCTCGGCTCAGCGTTGGTAGCTATTGGCCAACAATTGGGAGGCATCGAGTTGGATTTCCCACGGGACAAGCGCCCCGTTGAACCGGCGAGCTTCGAATGATCATTCTGGACACCAACGTGGTGTCCGAACCTCTCAAGCCCTTGCCCAATCCTGTTGTGGTTGATTGGCTCAATGCGCAAGCGCCTGACACCCTGTTCATCACCAGCATCAACCTGGCCGAGCTGCTGGCGGGCGTGGAAACCATGCCCCAAGGCAAAAGGGGTGACGCTTTGGCGCAAGCCTTGTCCATCCATGTGAACGCACTCTTTGAAAACCGCGTATTGCAGTTTGACACCCGATCAGCTCAGTGTTTTGCCGCGAGCATGGCGGGCGCACAGGCCCAAGGCAACCCTGCGGGGTTTGCCGACTGTGCCATCGCCGCCATCGCCAAAACCCATGGATTCATCGTGGCCACACGCAACGTGCGTGACTTTCAGGGCACGGGGGTTGAGCTTCTCAATCCTTGGGACTTTCGGTGAGGCGCTTTGATCTTGGCCGCAGTCCATCGCCAACTCAAGACCTTGACAGCACGGTCTTGTGACATACACTATTTTCGTGCCGCACGAATTTAGAAATCCAATCAGGAGTTGCCATGCCCGCCATCACTTCGTCCCCCAGCGTCAAAATCATCGGTGCAAACGGCCAAATTTCGCTGGGCAAACAGTTTGCAGGTCGGCAGGTTTTGGTCGAAGAAAAAGAGGCCGGCGTTTGGCTGATTCGCACGGCCACCGTGATTCCGGACAACGAACGCTGGCTGCATGAACCGCAAGCCGCAGCCGACCTTTCAAAGGCTTTGGCTTGGTCAACAAATCACCCGGCATCGGACGCAGAGACCGACGTCCTTTTGTTCTCAGCACCCCCCAGCAAGTAACGGCGATGGGCGCAAACGACAACCCCATTCGCCTGGATTTGAACAACCCGGTGTTTCAGGAAAACCTGTTCGGTTTACAAAAACCGGAACGCAACGCAGCCATAGACACCTTGCGAAAAATCCGGCAAATGAGCTGGAACCAGCTCTACCGCGACAACGGCCTGAAATGGGAAAAGATCGCCAGCGTCAAACCACCGCCAGGCATTGACGCGCTGTATTCATTGCGAATCACCCAGAGCCGTCGCTGCACGGCACACCGCGACGGGGATTTCATGCGATTGTTGACAGTGTCTCCAGACCACGACAGCACTTACGGGCGCAAGTAAAAACAGCTGCACGGTTGACGCACACAGTGCGCAGTGATGTGGCCTCACCAGGAAACACAGCGACCCCGGCACAGAACTGCCCGACAATCACCATCTTTGACACTCGGTCTTCAACAGCTCTCTATGGCGATTCAATGGTTCCCCGGACACATGCACCTCACGCGCAAGGCGATCGGGGAGCGCATCAAAGACATTGACGT
>JAIXOZ010000122.1 GCA_027486495.1 Comamonadaceae bacterium
GATTGGGTATATTCCACCGGCTGAAGCTGAGGTGAACTACTACCGGCAATTAGCCGAGAGCAACGAGACCGAGGTCTCAACTTAAACCAACTGGCCTCCACGAAACCCGGGGCGATTCAACCTGTTGGGCACATGCTCAGCAAATCTCGTTTCAAACGACCAGCAACAGATTCCCTCTGCCGAGCGTGTAAGGGGTTCAACACCTTCAGCGCACTGTGTATCTCACGCCGTCAGTCCTTCACACACATTCTCCCAAAAGTTGGGGGACTGGTCTTCCAATTTGGCTACGGTGGTAAGTCACACCCAGTGAACTTTGAAAGATGGTTTGATATATACCCAGCGCCAGCAGTAACAGGAGCACTGACATATATATATGTAGGGGAGGGCGCCGCCCTAGAAACTCTGTGTCACAGGGAGATTGTCCAGAGATGTCGTGCTGAGACGGGTGAAGTCCAGCACATTGGTGTGACTTGGAGTGTGACTCAGTGAGGGCACAAATGAAAAACCCTAAGTGAATCAATCACTTAGGGTTTGTATCTGGCGGAGCAGGCGTCCGCCATGGGGTGGTTTTCAGTGTTCACCATCGTCAATATAAGTCGTTGATTTATATAGATTTATTTGTTTTTCCTGTGTGTGGTTGTTCACCTGTGTATACTTACATCATCTTATTTTAGGTGGGATGGAAGGTGGGTTTATGCCAAGAGTAGCCAAGGAATTGACAGCGCTGGAAGTGCGGCGCATTACGGCCCCGGGTTTTCATGCTGTGGGGACCGTGGCCGGGTTGGGCCTGAGCGTGAGCAACACAGGGAACGGCCGTTCATGGGTGCTGCGCCTGACAGTGGGTAACAAACGGCGTGAGGTGGGGCTGGGTGCGTTCCCTGAGGTTACGCTGGCCAAAGCACACGAGAAAGCCCGTGCAATGCGTGAGCAGGTGGCTGCAGGGGTTGACCCAGTGCAGGAGCGCCAAAGGGCTGCGCAGCGCCTGAAAGCCCAGCAGGCCAGTGCCAAGACCTTTGACCAGTGCGTAGCCTCATACGTGGCCGCACACGCCCCCACATGGAGCAACGCCAAACACCGCCAGCAGTGGGCGAACACACTTGCCAGCTACGCCAGCCCCGTGGTGGGCGCACTTGCAGTGCAGGACATTGACACCTCACACATTGTGGCAATGCTTGAGGGGATTTGGGCCACCAAGACAGAAACCGCCACACGCCTGAGGGGGAGGGTGGAGCAGGTGCTGGACTGGGCCACTGTGCAGGGCCTGCGCCACGGGCCAAACCCAGCCCGCTGGCGCGGGCACTTGGACAAGCTACTGGCAAAGCCAAGCAAGGTGACAAAGGTGGAGCACCACGCTGCAATGCCTTACACAGAGCTGGCCGCATTCATGCCCCGCCTGAGAGAGTGCGCTGGCATGGGAGCCAAGGCGCTGGAGCTGGCAATTCTCACGGGTGCAAGGTCTGGAGAGGTGCGCGGGGCGCAGTGGTCAGAGTTTGATCTGGTCGCGGGTGTGTGGACAGTGCCAGCAGAGCGCATGAAAGCCAAACGGGTGCACCGTGTGCCCCTGAGCACTCAGGCAGTGCAGGTGCTGCAGGACCTACCAAGACTTGAGGGGGTGCCGCTGGTGTTCTGGGGCATGAATGGTGGTGTGTTGTCAGATATGAGCTTGAGTGCTGTTCTCAGGCGGCTGGGCATTGTCGGGGCTGTGGCCACTGTGCATGGGTTCCGGTCAACATTCAGAGACTGGGCAGCAGAGCGCACGACATACCCCCGCGAGATTGCAGAGGCAGCACTGGCCCACACCAACGCCGACAAGGTGGAGGCAGCCTATCTGCGTTCTGATGTGTTCGAAAAGCGCCGGGGCTTGATGCAGGCATGGGCAGACTTTGCCGACACCCCCACCAGCCTGGGCGTAGTGGTGCCCATTGGTGCCGCACGGGCTGCATGAGGGTTTGTTAGTGGGTGCTATCTCTGCAAGGCCTATTTCGTAAGGGTGTAGCGTCTATTGTGGGGACTTGTGCATCATTGTTTTCGTGCATAAAATTTGAACTGTTGTGGTCAATAATGACCATGACCTAACCGCCCCGGGTGCACTTGCGTGAGAGCGTGAGTGTGCAACGCGAAACCCCAACGATAGTGTTGTGCTCGGGTCATTTATTCAATTGCGTGGTTTGCATCTTGTGTGCCATGTTTGAAGGTATGACCTATGACGACAGAAAAGAAGGGCGCAGCCTGCGCCAGCAAAGCAACGCCAGCCACACCGCTGGAAATCAAACACACCTCTGAGCCGTTCATTCGCGTGCAGGGGTTGTGTATGCGCTACGGTATGAGCCGGGGTGCCATCTACAACTTGATCGCCTTGCCTGAGTTCCCTCAGGCCATCTACCTAAATGCCAAGGTGCCGCTGTGGCGCGTGGCTGAGGTGGAGGCATTCGAGGAAACCCGCCGGGCGCAAGGTGGCGCACATGGCAAGACCAAACGCAAACCAGCAACAGCAGCCCGCACGGCTGCGCTGGAAAGTGTGGGGGTGGCTGTATGAGTGGGCGTATTAAATCAATCCTCAAAGAGCCTGTGCCCATGAGCGTACATGGCTGGTCACTGGACGAAATGCTGGCTGGAATCAGAGGCAGGGCTGGTTATCGGGGCGAGGGTCGCGGGCTGGCCGATGCACTGCAGTGGCGTGGATGGGATGTGGGCGGCTTCGGTGGTGCCTGTTTCTCCCTGTGGGCTGATGACGCCCATGAATTGCTGGTTCCCTCAAGTGGCTGGCATAACGTCAAGTGGCTGCGTATTGCCACCACGGCGCTGAGGCACGAGCTTGGTTGGTCGCATTGTGTAGAGCGCCCCCCCTCAGGTCGCGACAATTTCCCAGCTGGTGCGCTGGCAATGCTTGAGTGGGAGGCGGGCAGACCGATCACGGTTATCAGTGGTGCCCTGCATATCGGTGCAGGACTGCCAAGGGACCTTGTGGAGGTCTATTGGGAAATAAAGGGCAAAGCCCAAGGCTACAAACCCAATAAATTACAAGAATTGCTGATGGCACAGGGGGTGGATGTATGAATGCAGCTGTGATGCAAGACGACACTCTTGAGGCGGCGCTGGGCTACGCTGGGGCGGGGCTGGCCGTGGTGTGGCTGGCACAGGGCACCAAACGCCCAACGGCCTCAGGCTGGACCACTGCGCCCCGGGCAACCCCTGAGGAGCTGAGGGCAACATTCAAACCGGGCATGAATGTGGGGCTGAGGTGTGGACCTGTGTCGAGCACTGGTCACGGTGAATGCCTGTGCGTTCTGGACCTTGATATCAGTACTGAGGATGCAGAAGAAAAGGCACAGGCGTGGGCCAAGGTCAGCGAGATGGTGGGCCACTCTATGGCGCAATCGCCAACGGTGATATCAGGATCAGGTCGCGGTCGTCATTGGTATCTGCGCTGGCCTGAGGGGGAGATTCAGAGCACTGACAAAGCCCGCGTGGTGCTGGCCACCAGTGGCCGCACAGTGCCGGGCAGCGCCAAACAGACATGGCAGATAGAAATGCTTATGGCTGGCGCTCAGGCAGTGGCAGACCCGTCAATTCACCCAGACACTGGGCAGCCCTACCAATTTGTAGGCGACTTTCACGCGGCGCCAGTGGAGCTGGTGGAGGCAGTGCGTAAAGCCAACAGCAGGGCCAAAATCGAAAGCGTAGGCGCTGGTTCTGGTTCTGGTGCTGGTGCTGGTGCAAGGATGCGCCCCAATGTGTTTGCTGCATTGCCAATGCTTGCAGCCACCATGATGAGCAGTGCCAGTGCCCAACATGAGGGGGGTGGAGTGGCACCGCTGGCGCATATGGGACCAGACAGCGATCTGGCTGGGTTGTCCGCCTTTGCCACTGTTCGGGAAAGCATGCCAGACCTTGAGACTATGCGGGAGGCCCTGGCAGCAATCCCACCCAGCATAGGCCGGGCAGAGTGGCTGCGGGTGCTGTGGGCTGTGCGTGCACATGACTATCCAGAAGGGGAGAGTGTGGCGCGTGAATGGTCTATGGGCTGCGTGGAAAAGTGGAAACCCGCCGACTTTATGGGGGCGTGGGGTTCGCAAAGCAAAGGCCCAGCTGTGGAGGCTGGGACTTTGTACCACATCGCAAGACAGCACGGCTGGACAGGTAGCTTGAAAAGAAACCAGACCAACGCCTTGAGTGTAGCGGCTGAGGCAGAGATAGCGCCAGCCATCACTTTGAGAGTGGATGCAGGTGCAGTGGCCCCAGCCCAGCCGCCGGGCAGTGTGCCGGATGTGCAAGGCGACCTCTCAAACGGTGTGGCGTTTGCCAAGGACTGGAGGAACCGCCTCTTGTATATAGAGGCAGAAAACCGGTGGCTTGAGTGGGATGGTGGGCGCTGGACAGCCTGTGCAAATGCTGTGGTCATGGAGTGCGCCAAGAAAACGGCTGAGCGTCTACTCGTTGAGGGTGCAGCGGCGTACAGTGCAGACCCAGCCTCAAGCCTGACCAAAGCAAACATGAAAGCCGCGGCCGATCTGTTCAAAAGTGACAGGCGGCTGGAGGCCATGATCCATATGGCCCAGTCTGAGTGGGGGATGTGGGAGCGAGACCCCTCATGCTTCGATGCTGACCCGCTGGCGCTGGCGTGCCCTAACGGCTTGCTGGACCTGCGCACGGGTGTAATGACCACAACAACGCCAGAGATGCGCCTGCAACGCCAAACCGGGGTGGCCTACAACCCAGCCGCACAATGCCCCCAGTTCCTGCGTTTTATGGGGGAAGTGTTCGAGGGGGATCAAACCATGATTGACTACATGCAACGCCAGCTAGGCTACGCCCTCACTGGTTTGGTGCATGAGGAGAAAATGTTTTCATGGTATGGCCACGGAGCCAACGGAAAAAGCGTGCTGGGCAATGTCATCGCTGGTGTGTTGGGGCGCGGGGCTGGCGGGTATTGTCAGCAAGTCAGTTCCAGCCTCTTGCGGCGTGATGCCAATGGCAGCACATCTGCAGCCGAGCGTGCCACCATGACATTGATAGGGGCGCGGGTGGTGCAAATGAACGAGCTGGCGGAGGGTGAAGTGTGGGACGAGGCCAAGCTCAAGGAAATCACCAGCCGGGAGCCAATCACTGCGCGGCGACTGTATGGGGAGGCGTTCGAGTTCATGCCCACCCACAAGTTGTTTGTCCGGAGCAACTCAAAGCCCATCATCAAAGACGACAGCCACGGAACGTGGAGGCGCTTATCACTGTGCGGCTTCGATCGCCAATGGTCAGAGGCTGAGCAGGACAAAGGGCTTGAGGAGCGACTCTTTGACCAAGAGGCTGAGGGCATTCTGGCCTGGCTGGTTGATGGGTGCCGCAAATGGCAGGCGCACGGACTGGCCGAGCCTGAAAGTGTGCGGCGCGATACTGCAGCCTACAGGTCAGACAACGACATATTTGGGCAGTGGCTGGCTGAATGCTGCGACACAGGGGACAGGTCAGCACAGACCCTCAAAGCGTCAGCAATGGCGAACTACAGGGCGTGGTGTGAGGTGGGTGGATACCGCTACCCAATGACCATGAACACACTGACGCGCAAGCTGGGTGAGAGGGGCTTTCCACGGGACGCCGGGAAGCGGTTTTTCCGTGGGCTGGCCCTGAGGGCTGCGCCCATTACCTAAAACCCGAGCACATTTGTTCGCAAATGCCCACGACCACAGTTAAAACAAAAAAACCTAATTTGCTGGTTTGCATGAGGGGGGGATTGTGGTTTGTGGGGTGATGCACTCTAAATGGCTTTTAGACAACCAGAGCCAATGTGTGCAGCACTGTTCATGAATGTCAAAAGTTTGAGGGTGCTTGCGCAGTTGATCACTTTTAGTCAATTTTCCCTAAAGTCCCATAGCAAAAAGTGTATAGGACTTTACAGGGAAAACGCCAAAAAACGCGCTAAGTGCGCAACCTCTGTTTTTTTCGAAAGTGCGCTATGAGTAAATATTTGAGGGAACTGGAGCCCACCCCCCTCACGCTTCAGGACGGCCACGGCCACGGACAGCGTGAGGGAGCCCCTGCAATGCGGGAGTCGCCGGGCATGCAAAGCCCACATGAGCCGTCAAGCTACAAGGACCCAGCCCCCCTGTGGTTTGATGAGGTGGGGAGAATGCTTGATGCGTGGTGGGCTACGGTGCCAGAGTGGCGGCGGCGGCAGCCCTTCAAGCACTTCAACTTGCTGGCAGTGATGCCACATGCCGACAACGCGGCGCGGGCGCACATCCTATCCTCACGCGGGTGGATCAAGACCCGGGTCAGGCATGAAGGTTATACTGAAACAATTTGGATTCAGTCTGAATATATAGTAGCTGTTATGAAATCATTTCCTCACGACGCTTTGATGGGCTGGAGCTACAAACCAAGGCGGCGACGAAAGACTGGGCCCCCAGCAACCCACAATTAAATGAAAGACCACAATGAAGAAAACATTTGCCCTCCCACTGATTGCCCTTACCCTTATCGCCGGTTGTGCGCAGATTCGTCACACCGTCACTCAAATTGATACTGACATATTCCAAGTGGGCACCGAAACCTACGGAGGTTATGGAAATACTGACATCAGCAACGCTGCTGTTACCCGTGCTGCTTTGGTTGCTGCAGCCACGGCTGCAAAGGGTATTGGCTGCACCTACTTCGCGGCTATCAACAACACAACTCAGAACTTCGCCCAGACACAACAGCAGACCACTGGGGATAGCTTCGTGCGCAACAACGATGGCAGCGTGCAATACCGCACTGCACAGGGCCAGCAATATCGCATCATCACGCCTACCCGTCGCAGCAACACCTACGTGTGCTTCAAAGATAAACCCACGGCACTACTGCCCGGTTTGATTTTCAACGCTGACCTTGTATCAAAAACCAACTGAAAGCCAGAACTCAATAAAGCAAGGCAGGCATAGACCCAGCCATTGCGACTTGAAAAGGAGTGGGGGGCAGCATTCAGGGGAGGGGGATTTTTTTCCGGGGCATCCTAGATGCACACGGAACCCCTCTCTACCGCATAGGGGGGGGCTGTGTGCCAATGTTCCCAGTCCGGGCGTGGTGTTTGCCCTCATACCCGCCTTCGGGGCGTGGCCCTGGGCAACTCTGCGGCGCTGGCTTGATGTATATATATATATATATAAGAGGACTCCCACCCCCGCCCCCAGCGATCACATGAACCAGCTACGGACGCACAACCCCAGTTCGTGGCGCGGTGCGTCCATGTGCTCACGCCCTTGCAGTGCAAGGGACCCCTAGGAGTTATTCAAGCAGGCAGCAAAAAGCCCGCAACCACTTTACGTGATGGCGGGCTGTTTGGGGGGTAGCAAGGAAATCCAACGCTAAGTTGTTGATTTCATTGGGGTTTTGGCGGAGCAGGCGGGATTCGAACCCGCGGTGGGCTATTAACCCACACACGCTTTCCAGGCGTGCGACTTAAACCACTCATCCACCGCTCCGAAGCGTGAGATTGTAGCAGTGGAAAAAGAGGTTTTCGGTGGCATGTCGCAATTCTTGTGTGATCACTACTGTCCGTTGTGGGGCAGGTTTTTTGCCAATTTGTGATCTGCATCGTTCAAAGGGGCCTTTTTGTCCTTAAACTTCGCCACTGTTTTCTCTCCCTTTGACCTTTCTTTGGCGCACAGCCTTCACAGCCCATGAAATTTCGCTTCCCCATCGTCATCATTGACGAAGATTACCGCTCCGAAAACACATCGGGCTTGGGTATCCGTGCGCTGGCCGACGCCATTGTGGCAGAAGGTTTTGAAGTTTTGGGTGTGACCAGCTACGGCGATTTGTCACAGTTTGCGCAGCAGCAAAGCCGAGCCAGTGCCTTCATTTTGTCGATTGACGACGAAGAGTTTTCACCAGGTCCCGACCTGGACCCTGCCGTCATCAATTTGCGTGCCTTCATTGACGAAGTGCGCCGCAAAAATGCCGACGTGCCCATCTACATTTATGGCGAGACCAAGACCTCGCGCCATTTGCCCAACGATATCCTGCGCGAATTGCACGGCTTCATTCACATGTTTGAAGACACGCCCGAGTTTGTGGGGCGCCACATCATCCGTGAAGCTAAAAGCTACCTGGAAGGCGTGCAACCGCCATTTTTCAAGGCTTTGCTCGATTACGCCGAAGACGGTTCCTATTCGTGGCACTGCCCTGGGCATTCCGGTGGCGTGGCTTTCCTTAAAAGCCCGGTGGGCCAGATGTACCACCAGTTTTATGGCGAAAACATGTTGCGCGCCGACGTGTGCAACGCGGTGGAAGAGCTGGGCCAGTTACTCGACCACAACGGCGCCATTGGCGAGAGCGAGCGCAACGCGGCCCGCATTTTCAACGCTGACCATTGCTTTTTTGTGACCAACGGCACCAGCACCTCCAACAAGATTGTTTGGCACCACACCGTGGCCCCGGGCGATGTGGTGGTGGTGGACCGCAACTGCCACAAGTCCATCCTGCACGCGATCATCATGACGGGCGCAGTGCCCGTGTTCATGAAGCCCACGCGCAACCATTACGGCATCATCGGCCCCATCCCCAAGAGCGAGTTCGAGCCAGCGGCCATCATGGCCAAGATCAAGGCCAACCCTTTGCTCAAAGGCGTGGACCCCAAGAAGGTCAAGCCCCGCGTGATGACGCTCACCCAGTCCACCTATGACGGCGTGCTGTACAACACCGAAACCATCAAGAGCATGCTTGACGGTTATGTGGAAAACCTGCACTTTGACGAGGCTTGGCTGCCGCACGCGGCCTTTCACCCGTTTTATGGCCCGTACCACGCCATGGGCAAAAAACGCGCACGCCCGAAAGAGTCGATGGTGTACGCCACGCAGTCCATCCACAAGCTGCTGGCCGGCATCAGCCAAGCCAGCCATGTGCTGGTTCAGGATGCGCAAAACACCAAGCTCGACCGCCCGCTGTTCAACGAGGCGTACTTGATGCACACCTCCACTTCGCCGCAGTACAGCATCATTGCCAGCTGCGACGTGGCCGCTGCCATGATGGAGCCACCCGGTGGCACCGCGCTGGTCGAAGAAAGCATTGCCGAAGCGTTGGATTTCCGCCGCGCCATGCGCATGAGCGATTCCGAGCACGGCACAGACTGGTGGGTCAAGGTCTGGGGCCCGGAGAAATATGCCGACGAAGGCATTGGCCGTGCTGACGACTGGATTTTGCGCAACGATCCACGCAAAAAATCGAGCAAGTGGCACGGCTTTGGCAACCAACTGGCCGACGGCTTCAACATGCTGGACCCGATCAAGTCGACCATCGTGACACCGGGTTTGGATTTGGACGGCAAGTTTGACAAGACTGGCATTCCAGCGTCCATCGTTAGCAAGTTTTTGACTGAGCATGGCGTGGTGGTGGAAAAGACGGGCCTGTACAGCTTCTTCATCATGTTCACCATCGGCATCACCAAGGGCCGCTGGAATTCGCTGCTCACAGCTTTGCAGCAGTTCAAAGACGAATATGCCAAAAACCAACCGATGTGGAAAATCATGCCGGAGTTCTGCCAAAAGCACCCGCGCTATGAGCGCATGGGCTTGCGCGATTTGTGCCAGCACGTGCACGAGATGTACGCCAAGTACGACATCGCCATTTTGACGACTGACATGTATTTGTCCGACCTTGCCCCAGCCATGCGTCCTTCAGATGCTTACGCACACATTGCCCAGCGCAAGACAGAACGGGTGGAAATTGATCACTTGGAAGGCCGCGTCACTGTCGGCCTGGTTACGCCTTACCCACCGGGCATACCTTTGTTGATTCCTGGCGAAGTGTTCAATAAGAAGATTGTGGATTACCTCAAGTTCGCTCGCGAGTTCAACGAGAAGTGCCCGGGATTCGAGACCGACATCCATGGTTTGGTCGAGATCAAGGACGACGATGGCAAGAAACGGTATTTTGCGGATTGCGTGAAGGCTTGAAGTTTCTCGGGGGTATGGCTCTAGGGTCTTTGGAGCATGAGAGGGCAGGTGAGTGGGGGCCCTGTGCGGGGGCTCAGAGGCGCTTCGCTTTGCCACATCGCCCCCGCACAGGGCCCCCACTCACCTGCGGGAGAATTGAAAAAAGCGGCTTTCGCCGCTTTTTTCAGTTCCAGAATAGCTCTGTCCGGTGTCATTTTTTATGACCAGATCGACCAACCACTGATGATTGACCCCGTCCGTGTGCAGGGCCAGTCCTGCAACGTCCACCGCGCCCATGGTCACACGAACATCCATTCAGCCTGAGGCAAGATGGACGCTGAACCGGCGATTTGGCGAGCGAAGCGAGTTATGAGCCCGGGCAGCGCCCGCCTTGCCTCAAGTGGGATTTGCGATGGCGATCACCCTTTGCCGCCAAGGCACTTGCTGAAACGAAATACGGATCAAGCCGCAACCGCGGGCTCTGCAATACCGCCAACCACCTGGCTGAAACCACCGTCTACATAGGTGATCTCAGCCGTCACGCCTGCTGCCAAGTCGCTCAACATGAATGCCGCCACATGGCCCACATCTTCAATGGTCACATTGCGGCGAATGGGCGAAGCTTCGGCCACCACCGACAAAATCTTGCCAAAACCCTTGATGCCGCTGGCCGCCAGTGTCTTGATGGGACCCGCCGAAATGCCGTTGGCGCGCAGGCCACGGTTTTGGCTGCCCAGCGATTCGGCCAGGTAACGCACCGACGCTTCCAAACTGGCTTTGGCCAGGCCCATGGTGTTGTAGTTGGGCACGGTGCGGATCGCGCCAAGGTAAGTCAATGTCAGCACAGCCGATTTGTCGTTCAGGTAAGGCAAAGCCGCTTTGGCCATGGCGGGGAAGCTGTAGGCACTGATGTCATGGGCAATCTTGAAGCCCTCGCGCGACAACCCGTCCAGAAAATCACCCGCAATCGCTTCGCGCGGCGCGTAGCCAATGGCATGCACAAAACCGTCGAACTTGGGCCAGGTGGCCGACAGGTCGGTGAACAGCTTTTCAATCTGCTCGTCGCTGCCGACGTCGCAATCAAAAATCAATTTCGAGTCAAAATCGGCCGCGAATTCGGTGATGCGGTCCTTGAAGCGCTCGCCCACGTAGCTGAAAGCCAGTTCCGCCCCTTGTGCGTGGCAAGCTTTGGCGATGCCATAAGCAATCGAGCGGTTGGACAAAACTCCCGTGATCAACAACTTTTTACCCGACAGAAATCCTGTTTTTGTGGTCATGCACTCAACTCCTGAAAAATGTGTGCAGAATTGTCGCATGCGAAGACCCTTGGCCCTTTTCTGGACACACTCCTGCTTAGCCCTTGGGCTCGGGGTAGGTTGCAACGCTTGGGCTGCACATGCTTATGCCCAATTCGGAGACATCCGCTATCCGGCCGGGTTCACACATTTTGCGTACGTCAACCCAACCGCGCCTAAAGGTGGCGAGGTCATGCTCGTGCCGCCCACCCGGCAGTCCAATTTTGACAAATACAACCCCTTCACATTGAAGGGCAGCGCACCCCCGTCCATGCTGGGCATGATGTTTGACACCTTGCTGGTGGGCAATATGGATGAACCGACGACGGCCTATGGTCTGCTGGCCTCGGACATTCAAGTTGCGGCTGACCGCATGTCGGTGACCTTCCAGATCCACCCGCAAGCCCGTTTCCAAAATGGCGACCCGGTGCTGGCAGCCGATGTTCGCCATTCTTTCGAGCGATTGACCAGCAAACAAGCTGCGCCACAGTACCGCACCTATTTTGGTGAAGTTAAAAAAGCGACGGTTTTGTCAGAGCGCAGCATTCGTTTTGATTTTGTGAGGCCCAACAGCGAACTGCCCTTGATCGTGGGCAGCTTACCGGTGTTCAGCCAAAAGTGGGGACTGGAAGGTGGCGTTCAAAAACCGCTTGATCAAATGATCATGGACATCCCCATTGCGTCTGGTCCTTACCGCATTGGCCGTGTGCAGTTTGGCAAAGACATCACCTATGAGCGCGATCCGAACTACTGGGCGCGTGACTTGAATGTGCGCAAGGGGCAATTCAATTTCGATCGCATCACCTATAAAATCTACAAAGACCCCACGGCCCAACTCGAAGCCTTCAAGGCCGGAGAGTTCGATTACATGCAGTCTTTCATTGCGCGTGAATGGGCCAGGGCCTTCACAGGTCGCGCGTTCGATCGGGGCGATCTGATCAAGGCCGAATTGGTGCATGGCAATGCGGGTGACTTTCAGGGCTTTTTGTTCAACACGCGCCGTGACAAGTTCAAGGACGTGCGTGTTCGCCAGGCCATTGCGCTGGCCATGGACTTTGAATGGCTGAACCGCCAGCTGTTTTACAACGCCTACAGCCGGGTACGCGGCTATTTTGTGGCCAGTGATTTCGAGGCCAAGGGTCGCCCTGGCCCTGACGAGTTGGTTTTGCTCTCGCCTTTGCGGGCCAAGCTGCCTGCTGCGGTGTTTGACCAAGATGTGCCGCAACCGCCTCAAACTGCGCTGGACACTGCTTCGGGCCACACCCTGCGTGACCATTTGCGCCAAGCGCGTGATTTGCTCAAAGACGCTGGATGGACTTACCGCGATGGCGCTTTGCGCAACGACAAAGGCCAAGCTTTCAGCATCGAATTTTTGGACAGTTCGGGCTCGATGGGCCGTGTGGTCACGCCCTATGCCAAGAACCTGGAAAAACTGGGCATCCAAGTTCAGTACAAGGTGATCGACTTTGCACTGCTGCAAAAACGCATGGACGTGTTCGACTTTGACATCGTCAGCAATCGGACCGTGGGCAGCGAAGCGCCCGGCACCGAGTTGCTGGAGCGCTACGGCAGCCGATCGGCTGATGTGGAGGGATCGGGCAACGTGATCGGCCTGAAAGACCCGGCGGTGGACGGGCTGCTGGACAAGGTGGTGAGTGCCACGTCACGGCCTGAACTGGTGACCAGCCTGCGTGCGCTGGACCGGGTGCTGCGCCACGGGCATTACGTGGTGCCGCACTGGTATGGCGCCGTGCACCGGGTGTCCTGGCGCGCCAAGGCGTTTGCGCGGCCCGCCGACTTGCCCCGTTTTTACCAGCCAGAAAAACTGGTCACCACCGTGTGGTGGTCACCCGACGCGTCTGCCACACCCATTCTCAAATCAGCCCCCAAGGCCCCCTGACCCATGCTGGCCTATATTTTCAAACGCCTGCTTTTGATGGTCCCGACCTTGTTCGGGGTCTTGCTGATGACCTTTGTGGTGATCCAGTTTGTGCCCGGCGGCCCGGTGGAGCAAATGGTGTCCCAGCTGCAAGGCCGTGACACGGGCGGGGAGGGCGCTGCAGCAGCAGGCAGCGGTTACCGGGGCAGGCAGGGCGTGGACGCCGCCCGCATTGAAGAGATCAAAACCCTTTACGGCTTTGACAAGCCGCCCACCGAGCGCTTTTGGATGATGCTTCAGCAGTTTGCGCAGTTCGACCTGGGCAAGAGCTTTTTCTACCCCAAAGACGTCTGGAGTCTGATTAAGGAAAAGTTGCCGGTTTCCATCAGTTTGGGTTTGTGGACGTTTTTCCTGAGTTATCTGGTGTCGGTGCCCTTGGGCATTGCCAAGGCCGTGCGTGCGGGCACGCGTTTTGACACGCTCACCAGTTTGCTGGTGCTGGTGGGTTACGCGATTCCGGGTTTTGTGCTGGGCGTGGCCTTGCTGGTGATCTTTGGCGGGCAGCTTCAATGGTTTCCGCTGCGCGGTTTGACGTCGTCCAACTGGGAACAGCTGAGCTGGGGCGCCAAAGTGGTCGATTATTTGTGGCACATCGCCTTGCCGGTCACGGCCAGTGTGTTGGGCTCGTTTGCCGTCATCACCATGCTGACCAAAAATGCGTTTTTAGAAGAAATCCGCAAACAGTATGTTTTGACGGCCCGCGCCAAGGGCCTGAGTGAAAACCGGGTGCTGTACCGCCATGTCATGCGCAATGCCCTGATTCCTCTGGTCACGGGCTTCCCGGCCGCTTTCATTGGCGCGTTTTTCACCGGGTCTTTGTTGATTGAAACCCTGTTCTCGCTCGACGGCTTGGGCTTGCTCAGTTATGAAGCCGTGATCCGGCGGGACTACCCGGTGGTGCTGGGCACCTTGTATTTGTTCACCCTGATTGGTTTGGTGACCAAGCTGATCAGTGACCTGTGTTACCTGTGGGTGGACCCGCGTGTGAAGTTTGACAAATGAACTCAGCAAACACCACCGCCTTGCCGCATCAGACCTCACCCACAGCGCGGGCATGGCATCGTTTCAGGCGCAACCGTCTCGGTTTTGGCAGCCTGATTATTTTTGTGACCCTGTTCATCCTGAGCTTGGGTGCCGAGTTTTTGTCCAACGACAAGCCCCTGGTGGTGCGCTTTGAGGGGCAGTGGTATTTCCCGGTGGTGCAGACCTTGCCTGAAAAGGTGTTTGGGGGGGATTTTGAGACCCCGGCGGATTATCTGGACCCGTTCATCCAGCAACAATTGCACAAGGGCAGTAATTGGGCTTTGCAGGCACCCAACCCTTACCACCACAGCACGCTCGACTACTTTGCCCCATTGCCCAACCCCGCGCCGCCCACGGCCCGCAACTGGCTGGGCACCGATGATCGGGGGCGTGATGTCTTGGCACGTTTGCTTTATGGCTTCAGGGTATCGGTGCTGTTTGCTTTGGCGCTCACTGTGTTCGGTGTGGTGCTGGGCGTGTTGACCGGCGCGGTGCAGGGCTTTTTTGTGGGCAAGACCGATTTGGTGTTTCAGCGCTTCATCGAAGTCTGGAGCGCCATGCCTGAGCTCTATTTGCTGATCATTTTCTCGGCCGTGTTCGAACCCAGTGTGGGCTTGCTGCTCATGCTGCTGGGGCTGTTTGGTTGGATGGGCTTGTCCGACTATGTGCGGGCCGAGTTTTTGCGTAACCGCCAACTCGATTACGTCAAATCGGCACTGGCGCTGGGCCTGGGGCATTGGCAGATCATGTGGCGCCATGTGCTGCCCAACAGCATGACCCCGGTGGTGACCTTCTTGCCCTTTCGCATGAGCGGCGCCATTTTGGCCCTGACCTCATTGGACTTTCTGGGATTGGGCGTGCCGCCAGGTACACCGTCTTTGGGCGAGTTGTTGGCCCAAGGTAAAAACAACATCGACGCTTGGTGGATATCGATGTCCACCTTTGTGGTGCTGGTGGTGACCTTGCTCCTGTTGACCTTCATGGGCGACGCTTTGCGTGACGCGCTCGACCCGCGAAAGGTGGACGCATGAGCACGCCGCAAGCTTTATTGGAAATCAAAAATCTTCGCATCGCCTTTGGTGGGCAGGCGGTGGTGCATGGCGTGAGCCTGAGCATTCAAGCGGGTGAGCGTGTTGCTTTGGTCGGCGAGTCGGGTTCTGGAAAGTCGGTCACCGCGCTGTCGGTGTTGCGTTTGCTGGAATCCGCTGAACTATCAGGTCAGGTGTTATGGCAAGGCCAAGACTTGCTTCACCAAAAGCCTGCTGAGATGCAACGCATTCGTGGCGATGAGATCGCCATGATTTTTCAGGAACCCATGACGGCGCTCAATCCCTTGATGACCGTGGGCGCGCAGATTTCGGAAGTGTTGCAACTCAAAAAACTCTTGCCTCGGCGTGAGGCCGAGGCGCGGGCCGTGCATTTGTTGTCCGAAACCGGGATCGACGACCCTGAGCGCCGATTTGGGGCTTATCCGCACCAGTTGTCGGGTGGCCAACGCCAACGCGCCATGATGGCCATGGCCCTGGCATCCGAGCCCAAGCTCCTTTTGGCCGACGAACCTACCACCGCGCTGGACGCCAGTTTGCGCTTGCAGATGCTGCAACTTTTGGCCGAACTGCAGCAAAAAACCGGCATGGCCGTGCTGTTGATCACGCACGACCTGGCCTTGGTGCGACACTTCGCCCATCGGGTGGCAGTGATGGAAAAAGGCCATCTGGTGGAGCAGGGGACCTTGCAAGAGGTCTTTGAGCGGCCCCAGCACCCTTACACACAAAGATTGCTCTCCAGCCGCCCCAGCCGAGCGGGTCTGGTTGACATGCCTCCCTTGGAGACCTCACCCATCTTGCAAGCGCGTCAACTTCAGGTGCGCTATCCGATGACGGTGCCTGGCTTCAAAGCCTGGTTTCAAAAGCACCACTTCACAGCCTTGCACGGGGCTGATTTTTCGCTGGCTCCTGGCAGCACCTTGGGCGTGATGGGCGAGTCGGGTTCTGGCAAGTCGAGCCTCGCGCAGGCGGTGCTCGGCTTGATCTCTTTTTCGGGTGAATTGTCGTTTGCCGGGCAAACTTGGCAGGGCAGTCCGTCCCGGGACAAGGCCTTGCGCAGGCAGGTGCAGGTGGTGTTTCAGGACCCTTATGGCAGCTTGTCCCCGCGCATGACTGTGGGTGAAATCGTCTCCGAGGGCCTGCGTTTGCACCAACCGCAATGGACACCAGAGCAAACCGAAGAACGTGTTCGCGCCACTTTGGCCGAGGTCGGCTTGGTGGGGGAGGGGTTCGCCGATGTGCTCAACCGCTATCCACACACCTTTTCAGGCGGACAGCGCCAGCGCATCGCCTTGGCGCGTGCTTTGGTCGTTGAGCCTGCGCTGTTGGTGCTGGACGAGCCTACCAGTGCGCTGGATGTGACGGTGCAAAAACAGATCCTTGAATTGCTGAAAACCTTGCAAAAAAGTCGTGGTATCGCGTATTTGTTAATTACTCACGATGTGGATGTGCTGCGGGCGATGGCCCATCACGTGTTGGTGCTCAAGTCAGGACAGGTGGTGGAGCAAGGTATGGCCGACCAGGTGCTGAGCGATCCACAACACCCTTACACCCGCAGCTTGGTGCAAGCATTTCCCGAGATGGATTGATGGTCATGCCGATGGCCGAAGCATTATTTTCCTTGAAAATCACGCACTTAGAGCGTTTTTTCGGCTAGAATACTGGCTTCACGACCAAACGGGCGGGTTTTCACCGCCCGTTTTTTTTGGTTGTTTCTTTTTTAACGTTGACATTCCGAAGCTCTGTGGCATTGCAGCAAATTGTTCAAGAAACCGTAACCGGCCTGGGCTATGACCTGGTTGAGATTGACCGCACAGCGGGCGGTTTGTTGCGCATCACCATCGACTGGCCCTGGCAGCCTGGTTCCGAGCTTTTCATCAACGTGGAAGATTGTGAGAAGGTCAATCGACAGCTGCAGTTCGCGCTTGAGGTTGATGGTGTGACCTACAACCGGCTGGAGGTGTCCTCCCCCGGGATTGATCGGCCGCTTCGCAATGAACAAGATTTCGAACGTTTTGCCGGTGAGTTGATTGACATCACCCTCAAAGCCCCTATGGGCGAGAGCGCAGCGGGCATGGTCAACCCGACCCGAAAAAAATTCCGCGGCACGCTCGAGCGTGACGCCACCGGACAAGGCTGGCAAATCGTCTGGAGCGATGCGCCCGCCGTCAAGCCAGGACAAAAAATCAGTAAAAAGCGGATCCCAGCGCCTTTGCATGCGTTGGGTTTTACGCTCGATGAGTTGCGCGATGCGCGCCTCGCACCCGTGGTGGACTTCAAGGGGCGCAAGCCCAAGCAAGAAGCCTGACGGCTGCCCCCCATTTTTAGAGCAAACTTTCGGGCTCTGCACAAAGGCCCGGTGGAACAGGAGAGTCAAGTCATGAATCGCGAAATGTTGATGTTGGTCGAAGCCATCTCACGTGAAAAGAACGTTGAGCGCGACGTGGTGTTTGGTGCCGTGGAAGCCGCTTTGGCGCAGGCCACTAAAAAGTTGTACGAAGGTGAAGTGGACATCCGCGTGTCGGTGGACCGCGACAATGGCAATTACGAGAGCTTTCGCCGTTGGCATGTGGTGCCCGATGAAGCTGGCTTGCAATTGCCCGAACAAGAAATTTTGTTGTTCGAAGCCAAAGAACAGATTCCCGACATTGAAGTCGACGAATACATCGAAGAAGCCATCGAGTCGGTGCCGATTGGCCGCATTGGCGCCATGGCGGCCAAGCAGGTCATCTTGCAAAAAATCCGCGATGCCGAGCGCGAGATGTTGCTCAATGATTTCATGTCACGTGGCGAGAAGATCTTTGTGGGTACTGTCAAGCGCATGGACAAGGGTGACATCATCTGCGAATCCGGACGCATTGAAGGCCGCCTCAAGCGCGGTGAGATGATCCCCAAGGAAAACTTGCGCAGCGGTGACCGAGTCCGCGCCATGATCATGGAAGTTGACCTGACCCTGCGAGGCGCGCCGATTTTGCTGTCGCGCTCGGCCCCTGAATTCATGATCGAGTTGTTCCGTCAAGAAGTGCCGGAGATCGAGCAAGGCCTGCTGGAGATCAAAACCTGCGCCCGTGACCCCGGCTCCCGCGCCAAGATCGCCGTGCTCTCGCACGACAAGCGTGTGGACCCGATCGGCACTTGCGTCGGCGTGCGTGGCACCCGAGTCAATGCGGTGACCAACGAGTTGGCAGGTGAACGTGTTGACATCGTGTTGTGGAGCGAAGATCCGGCCCAGTTCGTGATCGGTGCTTTGGCCCCGGCCAATGTGCAGTCCATCGTTGTGGACGAAGAAAAGCATGCAATGGACGTGGTGGTCGACGAAGAAAACCTGGCCATTGCCATTGGCCGTGGCGGCCAGAACGTCCGCTTGGCTTCCGACCTCACTGGCTGGAAGATCAACATCATGGACGCAGCAGAGTCTGCCCAGAAGCAGGCCGAAGAAACCACAGGCATTCGCCAGTTGTTCATGGAAAAGCTCGATGTCGACCAAGAGATCGCAGACATCCTGATCGGTGAAGGCTTTACCAGCTTGGAAGAGGTGGCTTATGTCCCTATTCAGGAAATGCTGGAGATCGAAAGCTTCGATGAAGACACGATCAACGAGTTGCGCTCGCGTGCCAAAGACGCTTTGTTGACCCTTGAAATTGCGCGTGAAGAGAGCGTCGAAGACGTGTCTCTGGATCTGCGCGACCTGCCTGGTTTGACGCCAGAGCTGATTTCCAAGCTGGTGGAAGCGGGTATCCATACCCGTGACGACCTGGCTGATCTGGCCACTGACGAGTTGACCGACATCACCGGTCAAGATGCGCAAGAGGCCACCGCCCTGATCATGAAAGCCCGCGAACATTGGTTCGCTGGCCAGGCCTGAAGTCTGATGGAGGCTTGAACAAAATTATGTCCAGTACCACTGTT
The DNA here is from genome assembly GCA_027486495.1 of Comamonadaceae bacterium. Classification (GTDB taxonomy): domain Bacteria; phylum Pseudomonadota; class Gammaproteobacteria; order Burkholderiales; family Burkholderiaceae_C; genus Limnohabitans_A. The sequence continues at coordinate 19,118 of JAIXOZ010000122.1, forward strand.
GCCGAGTTCGCCAATGAACTCAAAAAATCTGCCGATGTCTTGCTTGATCAATTGCGATCTGCCGGAGTGTCCAAAGCCTCTGAAGGCGATGCGTTGACCGATGCCGACAAGCAAAAACTCCTGAGCTATTTGCAGGCGAGCCACGGGACCGTTTCCGCCGACCGCAAAAAGATCACTTTGGTCAAGAAGTCGACCAGCGAAATCAAGCAAGCTGATGCATCAGGCAAAGCCCGTACCATCCAGGTTGAAGTGCGCAAAAAACGCACGCTGATTAAACGTGATGACGAGCCTGTAGCCGCTGCAGAAGAAGCATTTGAGCCACAGCTTGACCATGCCGAGTTGGCACGGCGCGAGGAGGAAGCCCGTCGTCAAGCTGAACTGATCCGTCGACAGGAAGAAGATTTGGCGGAAAAACGTCGACTTCGAGAAGCGCAGGAAGCGATACAACGCGCCGAGTTGGCTGCGCAAGAAGCACAAGCTTTGGTTCAAGCACAGGCCAAAGCGGCTGAAGAAGCGAAGACGCAAGAGCCTGTTTCTGCCGCCAAGCCTCAGCTGAGCCGCGAAGAGCGTGAACAATTGGCGCGTGCCGAAGCCGCCAGCATCAATGCCTCATCTCAGGCTAAGCCTGCTGCGCCAGCTGCTGCCCAACAAGCCCCATCAGCTGCTGAAGTCAAGGCCGCAGCTGCCGCCCAGGCGGCGCAAGCTGCAACTGCCAAAGCCGAAGCGGACAAAGCAACTCGTGAAGCCACTGCCCAAAAAGTGGCTGCAGAGTCCAAGGCCAAGGCCGATGAAGACACCGCACGCGCTCAGGATCTGGATGCACGTCGCCGCAAGGCCTTGGCCGAAGCCGAAGCCATCCGGAACATGATGAATGCGCCCAAGAAAGTGCTGGTGGCCAAGAAGGAAGAACCCAAGGCTGAGCCCAAAGCGGCCGTCAAGGGCACTTTACACAAACCAGCAGGAACGCCTGCTCCGGGTGCACGAGCGGCTGCTGCGCAAGCCGCAACACCTGCGGCGCCTGCTGCCAACAAAGAAGTCAAGTCCGCTAAGTTGTCCTCCAGCTGGGCCGGTGATCCCGCCAAGAAAAAGGCCATTCCGACACGTGGCGACACCAGCGGTGGTGTGGGTCGCAACAATTGGCGCACAGGTCCTCGTGGCCGCCGAGGCAATGACCGCGACCGTGATGATGGCCAAAACCAGCAGGCCACAACTGAAATTCGTGTGATCGAAGTTCACGTCCCTGAGACCATCACGGTGTCAGAGTTGGCCCACAAAATGGCCATCAAGGCGTCGGAAGTCATCAAGCACTTGATGAAGCTCGGCCAGATGGCCACCATGAACCAGCCCCTGGACCAGGACACCGCCATGATCGTGGTGGAAGAAATGGGTCACAAAGCGGTGGTGGCGGCGCTGGACGATCCTGAAGCCTTCACCGACGACGAAGTCTCAGATCAACAAGCCGAATCTTTGCCTCGTGCTCCAGTGGTCACTGTCATGGGCCACGTGGACCACGGCAAAACTTCGCTGCTGGACTACATCCGACGCGCCAAAGTGGCCTCGGGCGAAGCCGGTGGCATCACGCAGCACATTGGCGCTTACCACGTCGAGACCCCTCGCGGCATGATCTCTTTCTTGGACACCCCTGGTCACGAGGCCTTCACGGCCATGCGTGCCCGTGGTGCGCAAGCCACCGACATCGTTATCCTGGTGGTGGCGGGTGACGACGGTGTGATGCCGCAGACCAAGGAAGCCATCAAACACGCCAAAGCGGCCGGAGTTCCCATCGTGGTGGCCATCAACAAGATGGACAAGCCCGATTCGAACATCGAGCGCGTGCGTGCCGAGTTGATTTCCGAAGAAGTCGTGCCCGAAGAATTTGGTGGCGAGTCACCCTTTGTCTCCGTTTCGGCCAAAACCGGTATGGGCATTGATGACCTGTTAGAGCAAGTGCTCTTGCAAGCCGAAGTGCTGGAACTCAAGGCCCCGGTCCAAGCCGCTGCCAAGGGTCTGGTCATCGAAGCGCGTCTGGACAAAGGTCGTGGTCCTGTGGCCACCATCTTGGTGCAGTCCGGTACTTTGAACACCGGCGACGTGGTGCTGGCGGGTCAGACTTTTGGCCGCGTGCGTGCCATGCTGGACGAAAACGGCGCGACCATCAAGTCAGCGGGCCCCTCGATTCCGGTCGAGATCCAAGGCTTGACCGAAGTGCCGCAAGCCGGTGACGAGTTCATGGTCATGGGCGACGAGCGCCGTGCCCGCGAGATCGCCACTTACCGTGCGGGCAAGTTCCGCAACACCAAACTGGCCAAGCAACAAGCCGCCAAGCTGGAGAACATGTTCACCGACATGTCTGCAGGCGAAGTCAAGATGCTGCCCATCATCATCAAGGCCGACGTACAGGGTTCGCAAGAAGCCTTGGGCGCCTCCTTGCTCAAGCTGTCCAACGAAGAAGTCAAAGTCCAGCTGGTTTACTCCGGCGTGGGCGGCATCAGCGAATCGGACATCAACCTGGCGATCGCCTCCAAGGCCATCGTGATCGGTTTCAACGTGCGTGCCGATGCCGGTGCGCGCAAGTTGGCCGAAGGCAATGGCGTTGACCTTCATTACTACAACATCATTTATGACGCTGTGGATGAGCTCAAGGCCGCGATGTCTGGCATGTTGGCACCCGAGCAGCGCGAAGAGATCATGGGCATGGCCGAAATTCGGACCGTGTTTGTGGCCTCCAAGATCGGTACCGTTGCAGGCTGTATGGTCACCTCGGGTCAAGTCACCCGCAGCGCCAAGTTCCGTCTGTTGCGCGACAACGTGGTCATCTACACCGGTGAACTCGATTCGCTCAAGCGCCTCAAGGACGACGTGCGTGAAGTCAAAGAAGGCTTCGAGTGCGGTATCAAACTCAAAAATTACAACGACATCAAAGAAGGCGATTACCTCGAATTCTTCGACGTCAAGGAAATTGCGAGAACGCTGTAAATGGTGCGTCGAAAGCAGTCCTCTGTGCCCAACCGCGGTTTCCGCGTGGCCGACCAGATCCAGCGGGATCTGGCCGAGTTGATTGCGCGCGAGTTGAAAGACCCGCGCGTGGGCATGGTGACCATCAACGCCATCGAGGTCACACCCGACTACGCACATGCCAAGGTTTTTTTCAGTGTCTTGACGGGCAACCCGGAAGAAGCCACTGAGGGGCTGAATGCGGCAGCAGGTTTCCTGCGCAATGGTTTGTTCAAGCGTTTGCACATCCACACCGTGCCGACATTGCACTTTTTGTTTGATCGCACCACTGAGCGTGCTTCTGACATGAACGCATTGATCGCCAAGGCCGTGTCGTCCCGCGCCCAGGAGGACTGAGCATGAACGCGCCACGCACACGGGTGCAGCGGCGCCCTGTGCACGGGGTGTTGCTGCTCGATAAACCGCTGGGTCTTTCCAGCAACCAGGCTTTGCAAAAAGCCAAGTGGTTGCTGCGGGCTGAAAAAGCAGGCCACACCGGCACGCTCGACCCCTTGGCCACAGGTGTTTTGCCCCTGTGCTTCGGTGCTGCGACCAAATTCAGTCAACAGCACTTGGACGCTGACAAGACCTATGAGACCACCGTGCGCTTGGGGTTGAAGACAAGCACGGGAGATGCCGAAGGCGATGTGATCTCTGTCCGAGAAGTGTCATGTTCAGCAGGTATGGTGGTCGAAGTGTTGGATCGGTTCATGGGACCGATCAGCCAAATTCCTCCGATGCACAGCGCCTTGAAAAAGGACGGCAAGGCCTTGTACGAATATGCCCGCGAGGGCGAAACCGTTGAACGCGAAGCGCGCAACGTGGTGATTCATGACCTGGATCTGCTCGACCTGCAGCTGCAAGGTGATGCGCCTTTTTTGCGTTTGCGTGTGCGTTGCAGCAAAGGCACCTACATCCGCACACTGGGCGAAGACATCGCCGAGGCACTGGGTTGTGGAGGTCACCTGAGCGCCTTGCGCCGCGTGGTCACAGGTCCTTTTGAAGAGCTGCAATGCGTGACGCTTGCAGCACTGGAGAGCATGGACGAGGTGCAGCGGCTGGCTGCTTTGCAGCCGGTTGATGTTTTGCTGCCGGGCTACACCGAGGTGGGTCTGGACAGCGAGAACGCTGGAAAATTTTTGAGTGGGGTGCGCAGACGCGGCCCGTGGGTTGATTGTGATCAAGTCGTGGTGTATGGAGAGCATCCTCGTGCCTTGCTGGGAACAGCACATGTGCATGGCGGCGAATTGATTCCGGGTCGATTGTTGAGCCCGATCGAAATTCAACAGATTTTAGAAAAATCACCTGTCAACGCGCCTTTGCTGGCCGAGCAGGTTTAAAGGAAGAGAAAGCATGAGCAAGCAAATTCGCAACATCGCCATCATCGCGCACGTTGACCACGGTAAAACCACCATGGTTGACCAGCTGCTGCGGCAGTCCGGTACTTTTGCCGAGCACGAGAAAATCGTGGACACCGTGATGGACAACAACGCCATCGAACGTGAGCGTGGTATCACCATCTTGGCCAAAAACTGCGCTGTGAGCTGGGAAGGCACCCACATCAACATCGTGGACACTCCCGGTCACGCGGACTTTGGCGGTGAAGTTGAGCGCGCTTTGTCCATGGTCGATGGCGTGGTGCTGTTGATCGACGCGCAAGAAGGCCCTATGCCTCAGACCCGCTTCGTGACCAAGAAGGCACTGGCCTTGGGCCTCAAGCCCATCGTTGTGGTGAACAAGGTGGACAAGCCCGGTGCGAACCCCGACAAGGTGGTCAACGCCGCTTTTGACCTGTTTGACAAACTCGGCGCGAACGACGAGCAGCTGGACTTTCCCGTGGTGTACGCCTCAGGTATCAACGGCTGGACATCGCTGGAAGAGGGCGCACCTGGAGAGCAGTGGGGCCCCGATATGTCGGCCCTGTTCAACACCGTGCTCAAGCATGTGCGCCCCCAACAAGGTGACCCAAAAGCGCCTTTGCAGTTGCAAATTTCTGCACTTGATTTTTCGACCTTCGTGGGTCGCATTGGCGTGGGCCGCATCAGCCAAGGCACCATCAAGCCTCAAATGGACGTGGTGGTCATGGAAGGTCCGGACGGCAAATCCATCAAAGGTCGCGTCAATCAGGTGCTGAAATTCCAAGGTCTTGACCGAGTCCAAGCGACCGAAGCCGGTCCTGGTGACATCGTCTTGATCAACGGCATTGCCGATCTGAACATTGGTGTCACCGTGACCGATGTGGCCAACCCTGCACCTCTGCCGATGCTGAAGGTGGACGAGCCCACGCTGACCATGAACTTCTGTGTGAACACCAGCCCCTTGGCCGGTCGTGAAGGCAAGTTCGTGACCAGCCGTCAAATCTGGGACCGCCTGCAAAAAGAACTGCAACACAACGTCGCCTTGCGCGTCAAAGAAACCGACGAAGAAGGTATCTTTGAGGTCATGGGCCGTGGTGAATTGCACCTGACCATCTTGCTGGAAAACATGCGCCGTGAAGGCTACGAAATGGCGGTTTCCAAGCCACGCGTGGTGTTCCGTGATGTGAATGGCGAGCGCCATGAGCCCATCGAGCTGGTAACGGCTGACATCGAAGAAACCCACCAGGGTGGCGTGATGCAAGCCTTGGGTGAGCGCAAAGGCGAGCTGGTCAACATGGAACCCGATGGCCGTGGCCGTGTCCGTTTGGAATACCGCATTCCAGCCCGTGGTCTGATCGGTTTCACCAACGAATTCCTGAACTTGACCCGTGGTTCAGGTTTGATCTCCAACATCTTCGACAGCTACGAGCCGCACAAAGGTGACATTGGCGGCCGTAAAAACGGTGTGCTGATCTCCATGGATGACGGTGAAATCTTCACCTACGCCCTGGGCAAGCTGGACGACCGTGGCCGCATGTTCGTCAAGGCGAACGATCCGGTGTACGAAGGCATGATTGTGGGTATCCACAGCCGTGACAACGACCTGGTGGTGAACGCCACACGTACAAAACAGCTGACCAACTTCCGCGTGTCCGGCAAAGAAGACGCGATCAAGATCACACCTCCGATTGACTTGACCTTGGAATACGGCGTTGAATTCATTGAGGACGACGAATTGGTCGAAATCACGCCTAAGAGCGTGCGTCTGCGCAAGCGTTTCCTGAAGGAAAGCGACCGCAAGCGCAACAAGTGATGGGCTAAACCATGATGCTCATGACCCACAGCCTTGCCGTCTGGACCATGGTGGGCTGCACGGCTTTGTGGTCCATGGCTGGAGTTGTCACACGACATTTGGAGGAAGCCCGCAGCTTTGAAGTCACCTTCTGGCGCAGCTTCTTTACTGTCGTTTCCCTGTTGGTCATCCTGCCTTTGTGGCAAGGCCGGGGGGTGTGGGCGCGAATGCCTTGGCGAAACCGGTATTTTTGGCTGTCTGGTGTGTGCTGGAGCGTGATGTTCACCGCTTTCATGGTGGCGCTGACGCTCACGGCGGTGGCCAATGTGTTGATCACCATGGCCGTTGGGCCCTTGCTCACGGCCTTGTTCACGCGAGTGTTTTTGCGCCAACCATTGCCGATGAGGACCTGGATCGCGATTGTGTTGGCAGGTATCGGCATTGGCTGGATGTATGGCACTCAGTTGAGTATGGGAGACCCCAACTTTTTGCTGGGCTCCCTGGTGGCTTTGTGTGTGCCCATCGCAGGAGCCGTGCAGTGGACCTTGGCGCAAAAAAGCCAAAACGATGGTCACAGTCTGGACTTGGTGCCCTCGGTTTTGTTGGGTGCTGTTTTTTCTACATTGCTCACCTTGCCTTTGGCCATGCCCTTTCAGGCCTCGGCGCATGATGTGGGCTTGCTGGCCATTTTGGGCTTGTTCCAGTTGGCCATTCCCTGCGTACTCTCGGTGTTGTGCGTTCGCGTGCTCAAAGCACCCGAAGCCTCTTTGCTGTGTCTCCTTGAGATTGTTTTTGGCATCGCCTTGGCCTGGTGGGGTGCCAACGAAGCCCCGCAAATGAGCGTCTTGTTGGGTGGGTCCTTGGTCTTGGGGGCTTTGCTCATGAACCAATGGTTAGGCTGGAGGCAGAACAATGTCTGATGTCATCGCGCAAATCGAAGGTCGCATGGGCTGCATCACGCTGAACCGCCCCAAAGCTCTGAACGCCTTGTCGCTCGACATGGTGCGCGCCTTGACGAAGGCTTTGCAAGATTGGCAAAACAATCCGCAAGTGCTGGCGGTAGCGGTGCGTGGTACCGGCAAAGAAGGCCCATTCGGGGCCTTTTGTGCGGGCGGAGACATTCGCTTTTTCCACCAAGCCGCACATGCGGGCGATGCGTCTTTGGGTGATTTCTTCACCGAAGAGTACCGCCTTAACCACCTGATCCACACCTACAGCAAACCCTATATCGCCTTCATGGACGGCATCGTCATGGGTGGAGGCATGGGCATCAGCCAAGGCGCGAGCGTGCGTGTGGTGACCGAGCGGACCAAAATGGCCATGCCCGAAACGAACATTGGTTTGTTCCCGGATGTGGGGGGTGGTTATTTCCTCAGCCGCTGTCCGGGGCGTCTGGGTGAGTATTTGGGTCTGACGGGCCAAATGCTGAGCGGTGCCCAAGCGGTGGCCGCCAAACTGGCCGACATCGCCCTGCCCAGCGGCATGCTTGAGCCGATCTGGCACACCTTGATCAGCAGCCCTTTCGAAAACGGCGAATCGGTCGAGCGCTGGGTGCTGGCCCAAGCGGGCGCCATGACGCCTGAAAAGCTCACACCTCAGCCGCAAATTGATGAGGTGTTTGGACTGCCCAGCATCGCTGCCATGCTGGCCAAGCTGGAATCTGACACCGACGACTGGAGTCAGAAAACGGCACAGGCTTTGCGTCACCGCTCCCCCTTGATGCTGCATGTGGTGCTGGAGCAAATTCGCCGCGCCCGCCAAATGAGTTTGGCCGACGACCTGCGCATGGAGCGCGACATGGTGCACCACTGTTTCCACCTGCGATCGGTGGCCGACAGCGACACCGTGGAAGGCATTCGCGCCCTGGCTGTGGACAAAGACCACACGCCGAACTGGAAGCCTGCGCGAGTGGAAGAGGTGGATTTGTCGGAGGCAGCGCGTTTCTTTGCGAGTCCTTGGCCTTCAGATCACCACCCGCTGCGTGATTTGGCTTGAATCTCAGGTTGGCGCTTTCAGTTTTAATGCGTTCCATCGCCTGTCTGCAAGTGCACAGTCAGCAACTCAGCGATCGCGGTGACGACTCTTTAAGGCGCGTTCCACTTCGCGTTTGCCTTCGCGGTCCTTGATGGTGTCGCGTTTGTCATGTTCGGCCTTGCCCTTGGCCAGCGCGATGTCGCATTTGACCTTGCCCGCTTTCCAGTGCAAATTGATCGGCACCAGGGTGTAGCCCTTTTGCTCGATCTTGCCGATCAAGCGCTTGATTTCTTCTTTGTTGAGCAGCAGCTTTCGTGTGCGTGCGGCTTCGGGGTTGATGTGGGTGGATGCCGTTTTGAGGGGGTTGATCAGGCAGCCAATGATGAACAACTCACCGTTGCGGATGACCACATAACCATCGGTGAGCTGCACTTTGCCTTCGCGAATGGCCTTGACTTCCCAGCCTTCCAGCACCATGCCTGCCTCGTAGCGCTCTTCAAAAAAATAATCGAACGACGCTTTTTTGTTCTCGGCGATCTTGGCAAAAACGGGTGCTGTGGATTTCTTGGGAGTGGCCATGGTGAGCAAATGAGGACGGGCTGGCCGTTCACAAGGGCGTGCAAAGTGGGTGCATGCCCAGAGAAGAAATGAAAAACTACAATCGCAGCATTGTATGAAGAATATCCATAAGTCCGTTCTCATCTGGTACTCGCCAGAGGAAATGTTTCGCCTCGTCACCGACGTGGCGCGATACCCCGAGTTTTTGCCTTGGTGCGACCAAGCCCGCGTGCTCGAAACCGATGCACAAGGCATGGTGGCCGAAGTGGGCATCAGCCTGGGTGGCATTCAGCAAACCTTCACCACCCGCAACACGCACGAAGAAGGCCGCTCGGTGGGCATGAGCCTGGTTAAAGGGCCTTTTTCAAACTTGAGCGGCATGTGGCGTTTTTCGCCTGTGGGGGATGGTTCACAGCGTGCCTGCAAGGTCGAGCTGGATTTGCAGTACGGCTTTTCCAGCAAAACCCTGGCGGCGCTGGTTGGCCCGGTGTTCGACAAGATCGCGGCCAGTCTGGTCGATGCCTTTGTCAAACGTGCCGAAGCGGTCTATGGCTGAGCCGACGATTTTGGTTGTGCTCTGCTGGAGCCTGGGGCCTCGGCATGTGCAAGAGCAAAGCTTGCAAGTGCCTGAGGGCAGCACCGTCAAAACAGCCCTGGACTTGGCCATGGCGCAGTGGCTGTCAAATCAGCCTTCGGCCGATGCCACCACGTTGGCATCGCTGCAGTTTCACCAACCCGGCATCTGGGGCAAAAAAGTGCCTTGGACGCAGCCAGTCCGAGCGGACGACCGCATCGAGTTGTACCGCCCGCTCAAGGTTGACCCCAAAGTCGCCCGTCGCCAGCGCTTCAAGCGCCAGGGCAAGGGTCGCACCGGCTTGTTTGCCAACCGCAAAAGTGGCTCTGCAGCGGGTTACTGAAAGCCACCATGCTAGCCCTTTTGAACGCCATCGCCCAGATGCCTCTGGTCGAAGATGCCCAACGCGTTTTTCATGGACGGGGCGGCATGTACCCCGGCTGCGAGCATTGGTCGCTTGACTGGTTTGCCCCAGTTTGGGTGCTGACCACCTTCAAGCCGGTGACCGACGAAGAGTTGGCCGCGTTCCACAGCGCTTTGGAAGCCCGGTGGCAAACGCTGGCCCCGGGTCAGCCGCTCAACTGGGTGTTCCAAAGCCGGGTGACCGGTGAAGCCGAAACCCGCCTCATGGCCGGAACAGTGCCCGAGCCGCATGTGGTGAGCGAGCAGGGTGCCCGTTACATCGTGCATGTGATGCGCGGGCAAAACCACGGGCTTTTTCTGGACATGGCCCATGGGCGCGATTGGCTAAGAAACCATTCCAAACAGGAAAACGTGCTCAACCTCTTTGCCTATACCTGTGCGTTTTCGGTGGTGGCCTTGCAAGGCGGTGCAGCGCAGGTGGTGAACCTGGACATGAGCCAGGGCGCCTTGGCGGTGGGCCAGCAAAACCATCGCCTCAACGACTTGCCTGCCAAAGCCCGCTTTTTGGGCCACGACATCTTCAAGACCTGGGGCAAGATCAACAAAATGGGGCCCTACGGCGTGATCGTCATTGACCCGCCCAGCTACCAAAAAGGCAGCTTCATCGCCACGAAGGACTACATCAAGCTGATCCGCCGATTGCCAGATTTGCTGGAGCCGCAAGGCCATGTGCTGCTGTGTTTGAATGCGCCCGAGCTGGACACGCAGTTTTTGCACGCCCAAGTGGCCGAGGCGGCACCCAGTTTGCGATTTGTCGAACGGTTGGCCAATCCGGCTGCATTTGTCGACATTGACCTCGAAAAGTCTCTCAAAGTGCTGCATTACCAAAACGCCTGAGCGTGCGAACCAAAGCCCAAATGAGGCGTGGGCGCTCGTTTTTGCGCCCTGCTTATTGGCCACATCTCATTCCACCTCTGTGGTCACCTTTCAGGGAAATCCCTAGGCTCGCGCAGGTACAATCCATTTTTTGGAGCCTTAGCTTATGCGCCTACTCGGTAAAGCCTTGACTTTTGACGACGTACTCCTCGTCCCCGCTTACTCCCAAGTCCTGCCCAAGGACACGTCGCTCGCGACGCAATTCACCCGCAACATCCGCCTGAACCTGCCCTTGGTGTCCGCCGCCATGGACACCGTGACCGAAGCGCGTTTGGCCATTGCCATCGCGCAAGAGGGCGGCATTGGCATCGTGCACAAAAACCTCACTGCGCAAGAGCAAGCAGCCCAAGTGGCCAAGGTCAAGCGTTACGAGTCCGGCGTGCTGCGCGACCCGGTGGTCATCACGCCCGACACCACCGTGCGCCAAGTCATGGCCTTGAGCGACGAGCTGGGTGTGTCAGGTTTTCCGGTCTGCGATGGCCGCCAAGTGGTCGGCATTGTCACCGGCCGCGATATGCGCTTTGAAACCCGCTATGACCAGAAGGTCAGCGAGATCATGACGCCGCGCGAACGCCTAATCACCGTGCCCGAAGGCACCACGCCCGAGCAAGCCAAACACCTGCTCAACAAACACAAATTGGAGCGCTTGCTGGTCATCAACGACGCCTTTGAGCTCAAGGGCCTGATCACCGTCAAGGACATCACCAAACAACTGAACTTCCCCAACGCAGCACGCGACGCGGCAGGCAAACTGCGCGTGGGCGCAGCCGTGGGCGTGGGCGAGGGCACCGAAGAGCGCGTGGAAGCGCTGGCCCGTGCCGGTGTGGACGCCATCGTGGTGGACACCGCGCACGGCCACAGCAAAGGCGTGCTCGACCGCGTACGCTGGGTCAAACAAAACTACCCGCACATCGAAGTCATTGGCGGCAACATCGCCACGGGCGCTGCCGCTTTGGCTTTGGTTGAAGCTGGTGCCGACGCCGTCAAAGTGGGCATCGGCCCCGGTTCGATCTGCACCACCCGCATCGTGGCGGGCGTGGGCGTGCCACAGATCATGGCGGTGGACTCTGTGGCCACAGCCCTTCAAGGCACAGGCGTGCCGCTGATTGCCGACGGCGGTATCCGCTACAGCGGCGACATCGCCAAAGCCATCGCAGCAGGTGCGGGCACGGTGATGATGGGCGGCATGTTCGCGGGCACCGAAGAAGCGCCCGGCGAAATTGTGTTGTTCCAAGGCCGCAGCTACAAGAGCTACCGCGGCATGGGCTCGATTGGCGCCATGCAGCAAGGCAGTGCCGACCGCTACTTTCAGGAATCCAGCACCGGCAACCCCAATGCCGACAAATTGGTGCCCGAAGGCATCGAAGGACGTGTACCTTATAAAGGCTCGGTCGTTTCCATCATTTACCAAATGGCCGGCGGCTTGCGCGCCAGCATGGGTTACTGCGGTTGCGCCACCATTGAAGCCATGCACAACGAATCGCAGTTTGTGGAAATCACCGCAGCGGGCATCCGCGAGAGCCATGTGCACGACGTGCAGATCACCAA
>JAIXOZ010000125.1 GCA_027486495.1 Comamonadaceae bacterium
ACCATCGGGGGCATGAGCGCCACCCGCGCCAGCGGCACCAACGCCGTGCGCTACGGCACCATGCGCGAGAACGTGCTGGCCATGGAAGTGGTCACCTCATCGGGCGAGATCATCCGCACAGGCACACGCGCCAAAAAGTCGAGCGCCGGTTATGACCTGACGCGCCTGATGGTGGGCAGCGAAGGCACGCTGGGCGTGATCACCGAAGTCACCGTGCGCCTGTACCCCTTGCCCGAAGCCATTTCGGCCGCCATTTGCTCTTTCCCCAGCATCGAGGCGGCGGTGCGCACCGTCATCCAGACCATCCAACTGGGCGTGCCGATTGCACGGGTGGAATTGCTGGACCACAACAGCATTCGCATGGTGAACGCTTACGCCAAACTAGGCCTGCGTGAAGAGCCCATGCTGCTGATGGAGTTTCATGGCTCACCCGCAGGCGTGAAAGAACAAGCCGAAACGGTGCAAGAGATCGCCAGCGAATTCGGCGGCAATGCTTTTGAATGGGCCACGACACCCGAGGAGCGCACCCGCCTGTGGACGGCCCGTCACAACGCCTACTTTGCCGCCGTGCAAAGCAAGCCTGGCTGCCGCGCCATCAGCACCGACACCTGCGTGCCCATCAGCCGCTTGGCCGATTGCCTGCTGGACTCCATCACCGAAACCGATGCCAGCGGCATTCCTTACTTTTTGGTGGGCCATGTGGGCGATGGCAACTTCCACTTCGGCTATTTGATCGACCCCAACAACCCGCAGGAATGCGAAACCGCCGAAGCGCTGAACCAGCAACTGGTCAACCGGGCCCTGCGCCTGGGCGGCACCTGCACCGGCGAGCATGGCATTGGCCTGCACAAGATGGACTTTTTGCGCACCGAAACCGGCGAAGGCGCAGTCGACATGATGCGCACCATCAAGCGGGCGCTGGACCCGCACAACATCATGAACCCGGGCAAGATTTTCTCGATGTGAGTGGGTGCAAGGCCTGGCCACAGGCCTTGCGCTTGTCAGAGCATCAGATCGCTGGTGCTTTGACCGAACCCCAAACCGCTTCCATGGCCATGCCAATGGCCAGCAAGTTGGCATCTGAGCCCAAGGGGCCGTCGATCTCCATGCCCACAGGCAAACCGCCCGCTGTCAGACCCGCAGGGATCGACAGACTGGGGATACCGGCGTTGGTGCAAGGGTCGGTATGAAAGATACAAGTGCCAAAAGTGTCGCGTGCGGTTTGTTTGGCCACACCGCCGACCGTGTAGGGGAGCTTGCCTGAACTGGAGCCCGTTGCTGCATCGATCTTGGGCGCCGCCAAGAGGGTCGTTGGGAACAACACACACTCCACGCCTTGCGCTGCAAAGTAGTCTTTGTAGAGTTTTTGCAGTTGTGCGCGGCCGCCTGTTGTGGGGACCATGGCAGCGGCATAGGCGGCAGCAAAGACATCGCCCGCAATCGCACCAAAGGCCCCCACCACGTCAGGGCTGGCCAATCCCGCCTGCACCTGTGCCACGGTGGTGACGGGTGCGTTGTTGGCGGTCAAGTAAGCAGGAATCGCAGCGACGGGTTCATGCAAAGCAATCGGGAAAGAAATCGCATCGTTGAGCGCCATGATGCCGGTCAAGTCAGCATCGACAAACACCACGCCCGCATCGGCCAGCTTTTTCTTGGCGGCATCCGCCACTGTCTTGACGGCGTCATCCAGATCGGTCCAGAAGGCAGCGGGAATGCCGATCTTCAAACCCTTGAGCGTTTTGGCCGTGGGCACAGCGCCGCCCGTGATGACCGCATCGAGCAAAGCCAAATCGGCCACGGTGCGGCCCATGGGGCCGACGGTGTCACGCGTCGTGCTGATCGGCAACGCGTCGTTGGCGGTGTCGGGGTAACGGCGACCGTTCCCAGCGCCTTCGCCCACCGAGGGGCGAAAGCCCGCAATGCCGCAAAACGACGCGGGCACGCGGGTCGAGCCGCCTGTGTCCGTGCCCAGGCCTGCGGGCGCAAACCTTGCCGCGATGGCCACCGCCGTGCCACCCGAAGAGCCACCGGGGATGCGTGTGGTGTCGTAGGGATTTTTGCAGGGCCGGTTGGCTTCTTTACTGATCGGGTCAATGCCCAAGGTGAAGTTGGTGCTGGTGATGCCAAAGGCCCACTCGTGCAGGTTGGTTTTGCCCAAGATGATGGCGCCCGCATCAACCAACTTCTGTACGCTGGGCGCATTGGTTTTGGGTGTGAAATTGCGCAGTGAAGAGGTGCCACCCGTTGTCTTCAGGTCTTTGGTGTTGATGTTGTCTTTGACCACAATGGGCAGTCCAGCCAAAACGCCAAGTGTTTTGCCTGATGCACGGTCAGCGTCCACCTGCTTGGCCGCAGCCAACGCAGCCGCCTCGTGGAGGGTGATCATGGCATTGAGGTCTTGCAAGGTCTTGGCGCGATCAATCAAGGCCGTGACGTAGGCTGTTGCCGTCAGGGTGCCTGCCTTGTAGGCGGCCAGCACCTGCGTGGCGGTGAGTTCCAGTTGTGCGCTTTCGGACAAAGGCGAGACGCTGTTGCTGCCGCCACACGCCGTCAGGCCAGCGCCTCCCAGCATGGCGGCCGCTGACACGGCTGTGGTCTTTTTGAAGAAATTCCGACGGGAAGTGTTCGATGTCATGGGGTCTCCTGTGTGGTTGAAACGCCTGAATGGCGTTCATCCCATGCTAAGAAGACCGGTTGTTGCGAACCATCCTGCAAATTCAGGAAGAGCGAAGACTCACGGGCGCAACTTGTGGATCAGTGTGGATCGGTTGCCGACGCCCACCTTGCGAAAGGTATTTTCCAAATGGGTCCGCACGGTGGTGCTGGCGATCTGCAGTTCACGCGAGATTTCCTTGTCCGACCGGCCCAGCATGACGAGTCGCGCAATCTCCTGCTCGCGCGGCGTCAGTCGCTCAGCCAGCGTGTTGAGCTTCAGATTTTGCGTGTCATGGCTGCTTTGTGCCCGCGCCAGCGCGGTCACAAAGGCCGGCTGCAGCATGTCCAGCAAGCGCAACTCATCGTCTGAAAAGTTGTCGCGCCGCCGATCTCGCCAGATGCGCATGTCCCCCAGATTCCTGCCTTGGTGCCAGGCGTAAAGGTTCACCCCCCAGTACAGCCCGTCCCTGTGCAGAAAATCGTTGAAAAACTCGGTCTTGCTCAGTTCCTCATGGGCCAGCACATCGGTGGCGCGCACCGCGACCTGAAAGCGTTGCATGTGGGGGGTGATCGGGTCGTTGAACTGGTAGTAGCGCTCGTAGGAGCGCAGGTTTTCCGAGTCCATGTTGATCTGAAGGGCTTTGCCGAAACGCTGCTGTTCTGGCTGCCAGACAAAACTGGCGTAATACTGCGCACCCAGCAGCTGCATGACCAGGTCTCCGACCAGTTCACGGATTTCCTGCTCTTCGTGCGGCTCCGCCAAGGTCTGCATGATCTGACCCAACAAAACGGTTTGCTTTGCGCTGAGGTACATGGTGGGTCCTTGATTGCCTTCTTGTTGGAGGGTTGATTAAATTGCAGCCAAGGAAAAATCCCAAGCGGGTTTATCCCATCCTTCAAAACGAGGATGCTGGCCCAGCGCACAGGGTCAGACCCATCATCTGCCCCCTGCGCCCTGCCTGCTGTCGGTTCGCATCGTTCGTGAACCACGCACTGAGCGGCCCGTACTTCAATGACGCCGCGACCACAGCCACTGCGCCACGCCCCCTGCCACGACGCCCCAAAAAGCCGAACCCACACCGGCCAGCGTCACGCCCGACAGGGTCACCAAAAAGGTCAGCACGGCGGCTTCGCGGTGCTGTTCGTCCTTGACCGCGACCGCCAGCCCCGACGCCATCGTGCCCAACAGGGCCAAACCCGCCACCGCCAAAACCAGGGCCTGAGGAAACGCCGCCATCAGGCTGACAATGGTGCCGCCTGCCAGACCCAGGGCGATGTACAACACACCCGCAAAAGCCGATGCGGTGTAACGGCGGGCCGGGTCGGGGTGGGCTTCTTTGCCCATGCAAATGGCTGCGGTGATCGCCGCCAAATTGAGGGCGTAACCGCCAAAGGGGGCCAATACCAGACTGGCCAAACCGGTCGCTCCCACCACGGGCGATATGGGAACCTCATAACCCGAAGCGCGCTGCGCCGCCACACCCGGCAGGTTTTGTGAAGCCATGGTCACCACAAACAGTGGCAAGGCCACGCTGACCATGGCCGCCCCACTCCAAACCGGGCTCACCCACACGGGCACCCCCCAAGCCCAGGCCACACTGGACAGGTGCAGCTGGCCTTGCAGTGCCACCACCGCCATGCCCACCAGCAACACCACGGGCACCGACCAACGCGGCCACCAACGGCGGCCCAGCAAATAGGCCAGCGTCATGGCGATCACCAGAACGGGCGCGTGGGCCACCGCCCCGACAGCGTCCAGCGCAAAGCGCGCCAAGACCCCCGCCAACAAAGCGCTGGCCAGAGCCAACGGAATTTTGGACATCAGGCGTTCAAACCATCCGCTGTAGCCCGCCAGCATGATCAACAAGGCACACACCATGAATGCGCCTGTGGCCTCGGGCAAGGTCACGCCCTGGCTCACGGCCAAAACAGCCGCACCCGGCGTGGACCACGCCGTCAGCACCGGTTGCCGGTACCACAAGCTCAGCCCCAGGCTGCTCAGGCCCATGCCCAAACCCAAGGCCCACATCCAGGAAACCGTTTGCGCCGGGTTGGCGCCCAAGGCCTGCGCGGCCGAAAAAACAATGGCGGCCGAACTGGTGAACCCGACCAGCACCGCCACAAATCCGGCCACCAGCGTCGACACCGAGACATCACGCCAAATGGCCGTCATGCCGCAGCGCCTGTCGGCAACAACAAGGTTTCTGCCCGGTGACACAGATGGGCGGGCTCAAAAGGCTTGAGCATCACGCCGCTCAGGCCCGCCGATTTGAAGCGCTCCAGGTCCAGCGGGTTGACGTTGGCGGTCAAGCCCAACACCGGCACGCGGTGGATGCGGTCCACCGCGTTGTGTCGAATGAGTCGGGTCGCGTCAATGCCGTCCATGATCGGCATGACCATGTCCATGAAAACCAGGTCCACCGCTTGCTCTCGCAAGACGTCCAGTGCCTTTTGCCCGTCAACAGCTTCCAGAACCACACTGTGGGGCCAGGCGTTTTGCAGCACCTGTTTGAGCAGCAAGCGGTTCACCGGGTGGTCGTCGGCCACCAGGAAGGTCCAAGCCTTGTCGGCACTTTGCAGCAGGTGCGGGTGCTGATCTGAGGACTGAATCGGAGCGTTGGCCGCGGTCAAGGGCAGGTGCAGCCAAAAGCGCGAGCCCTGACCGGGCTCACTTTCGAAGCCGACTTGACCCCCGAGCAAGTGGGCCAGTTTCTGTGAAATGGCCAAGCCCAGACCATTGCCCCCGTACAAGGTTTGGGTGTCGTTTTCAGCTTGCGCGAAGCGTTTGAAGATCTGGTCTTGTCGCTCCTTGGCGATGCCAATGCCTGTGTCCTGCACAGAAAACGCCACCCCAGGATCGGTCCAGCGCACTTGCAAGACCACCGAGCCTTGGTGTGTGAATTTCAGGGCATTGCCCAACAAATTGACCAAGACCTGCATCAGCCGATGGCGGTCGGTGTGCACCCAAACGGGCAAAGCAGGGTCCAGCACCAAGCGGTAATCCAGACTCATGCTTTCGACACGCGGCTTGAACAGCTCAAAAGCGTGTTGGGCAATGTGCCGCAATTCAAAGGTTTCAGGCTGGATGACCAATTGCCCGGACTGCAGTTGCGAATAGTCCAGGATGTCGTTGATCACCGTCATCAGGTGGTCGGCGGATTGGCGCGTGTGGTTGAGTACCTTGAGGGCTTCGGGTTTGCCTTGCACGCGGGCCAACAACAACGCGTTGAACCCCAGTATGGCGTTCATGGGTGTGCGCAACTCGTGGCTCACCGTGGCAATGAAATGCTCGCGCATGGCCGAGGCGTGTTCAAGTTCTTCGCGTCTGGCTTCCAATTCGCGCTGGTGATTGCGACTTTCATCCAAAGCCTGACGGTACATCTTGTCGTACATCAAGGGCACCACAATCAGCACACAGGTGACCAGTGTGTAGGTCAACAAAGACGAAGGCACATGCGCCATGCCCGTCTCAAAGGCTTGCACCCAACCCATGTGGTTGGACACCACCATCACCAACTGCAAAGCCATGACGACCAATAACCAAAAAATACCGGCCCTGCGGTTGATCACATAAAAAGGGGTGAGCGGCAAGATCAACATCCAGGCCAGTCGCGGGGAATGAACGCCCCCGGTGGCCCAGGCGGCATAGAACAAGATGATCGCCCCCAGACCGGTTCCCACATGCGTGGCCCAGTTCAAGGCAAAACCCTGATTGACCATGACCAACAGCACCAACAGGCAGGCCGCAAGACTGCTGAACATCACGTTGGCATAAGGGTAGGGACTGACCACGGCATAGGTCAACAGCACCACAATCACCACGACCACAAAGAAAAACACGTAGGGCATCTTGCCCTGCTGATAGCGGGTGGGCAAACGTGTGGCCATGCGGGCCATCGCATGACCGATCAGGGCCATGGCTTTCAAGATCGGCCCTTTCTTGCCAATGCCACGTTGTGGCCCACCGTGCGCATCAGCATGGCCATCTCCATGGGTTTGTGCAGCACATCGTTCATGCCCGCGGCCAAGCAGCGTTCGCGGTCCACCGGGTTGGTGTTGGCCGTGAGGGCCAAGATCGGCATGCGGGCGGCGATGGCCGAAAAATGTTCGCGAATTTGCCGTGTGACTTGCATGCCGTCCATGTCCGGCATGACCATGTCAATGAGCGCCACATCAAACAACTGCTGATCGATCAGGCTGAGTGCCTTGGCGCCGCTGTCGACGGTGGTGATCTGCGCATTGGGCCAGCATTTTTGCAACTGCAACTGCGCCACCATGAGGTTGACCTTGTTGTCATCCACCACCAGGATACTCAAGGGCTCATCGCTCAAGTTGTCATCGATCACATCCACAAGCGGGTCTGCGCTGTGCGCCACTTCCAGGGGGATCTCAAACCAGAAAAGTGCGCCTTGTCCCTCTTGGCTGTCCACCCCAATCAGACCACCATGCAGCGTGACGAGTTTTTCGCACAAGGTCAGACCCAGGCCCGTGCCACCATAGGCCCGGTTGGTTTGCACATCGGCATGTTCGAAACGTCGGAATATGTGGGCCTGCCGCTCAAGCGGTATGCCTCGCCCGGAGTCTTGCACCTCAAAACGCATGCGCTCGCCTTGAGCCAACATGCGCACGCTGACCGATCCTTGGTGGGTGAATTTGATCGCGTTGTCCACCAGGTTGTTCAGGATTTGCAGCAAGCGGTTGGGGTCACCATGCACACGGCCTGGCAAGTCGGCGCCCCGCTCAACAGACAAGGCCAATCCTTTGTTTTGTGCTTTTTCACCGTGCCGTTGTTGCAACTCGTCGCTCAGGGTCTGCAAGGCGAAGTCCACACGGTTCAGGCGCAACTTGCCGGCCTGCAACTGAGAAAAGTCCAGGATGTCGTTGACCACCTGCAGCAAATGCTCGGTCGAACGGCGGATGTGCCCGACCACCGCCAACGGTTCGGGCTCATCGGCCAGTTCCCGTCGCAGCACGCCGTTGAAGCCCAAAATCACATTCATCGGTGTGCGCAGCTCGTGCCCGACGGCGGCCACAAATTCGTCCTTGTGCGCCTGCGCCAGGATCAGCGCCTCATGTGTAGCCTTGAGCTCGTCGTTGCGCTGGTTGAGTTTGCGCAACTGCATCTTGTGCAGGTGTTCATAAATGCGCACCCCCATCATCAGGTTCAACAAGGCCAACACATGGTTCAAATAGGCCCAGGTCACCACCGGGGAGGACACATCGACGTGGCTGCTCACCATGCCCAGCCAGGTCATCAGGGTCAAACACCCAATGGCCAACAGCATGATGCCGATCCAGACCAAGGTGGCCCCTCTTCCCAACATCAACAAGACCGGCACGGACAACACGTTGAGCCAAACCACCGCAGTGGAGTTGATGCCGCCCGTGTGCATGGCCGTGTAAACAATCAACAACGCCGTCAGCCCTGTCACGGCGTGCACAAGCTGGCTAAATATGGCCCGTATGCGCACTGCGGCAAAGAGACACACCGCCAACACCGACACCACCAAATTGGCCTGCGCCACCGCCTGCATCGGCGTGAACAGATAACCCAAAAAGGTCGTGACGCTCACCAGGATCAAATAGATCGTGAGCATTTCCTGGCGCAAAAAACCATCCGGGCGAAACAGGCTTCGCCACAGGGACTGGATCGGTTTTGGCGCGTCAAGCAACACCGCTTTATCCGCGCAATTTGTCAATCAGGCCATTGAGTTCGTCGAGCGAACCAAACTGGATGGACAACTCCCCCATCTCTTCCATCTTGCCCATGCGCTTGACCCGCTTTTTCACGTGCACCTCAACCTCGGCCATCAGCAGGTCCGACAGTTCTTCTTCCACCCGGCGGATGTCGCGGGACTTTTCCTTTTGGGGCTTTTGCGTCACCAGGTTGAACTCGGCCCCCAGTTTTTTGGCCAGGCTTTCGGCCTCGCGCACCGACAGTTTTTTCGCTGCGATCTGGTTGGCGGCCGTGATTTGGGCTGCTTTATCAAGTGACAGCAGAGCGCGGGCATGGCCCATGTCCAGGTCACCGGCCATGAGCATGCTTTGCACCGGGTCGGCCAGGCTGAGCAAGCGCAGCAGGTTGCTGGTCGCACTGCGCGAGCGTCCAACCGCTTGGGCGGCCGTTTCGTGTGTGAGCCCAAATTCTTTGATCAAGCGTTGCAGGCCTTGGGCCTCTTCCAGCGGATTGAGGTCTTCGCGCTGGATGTTCTCGATGAGGGCCATGGCGGCGGCGGCCTCGTTGGGCACATCACGCACCAAAACAGGGACCGCATCCAGACCGGCCAGGCGCGATGCACGGAAACGGCGTTCGCCCGCGATGATCTCGTACTTGCCCGCGTTCGGGCCATCGTGCAACTGCCGCACCAAAATCGGCTGCATGATGCCTTGGGCCTTGATGGACTCGGCCAATTCGTACAAAGCGCCCTCGTCCATGCGGGTGCGCGGCTGGTACATGCCTGCGACCATCTGGTCAAGCTTGAGCTGGCTGGGCAAACCGCTTTCGGCATAAGAGGCCGTATCGGGCGCTTCTTCCACTTTGGGGCCCAACAAGGCCTCCAGTCCGCGGCCCAGGCCTTTGGGTTTTTTGGTGACCATGTTCAATCCTTCAAAAGAGTGTTCAAAAGTGCGTGGCCCTCAGGCCAATCGCCCAGAGAAGAGTCGGCGTTGATGTGTCCGGCCAAACCCAAGCCATGCCAGCGGGCAGTCCAGTCACGGGCCATTTGCTGCGCACGTTCGGCGCTGCAATAAGGGTCGTTGTCACTGCCCACCACGATGCTGGGAAAAGGGAGCGGCTGTCTTTGAATGGGCAACCAGCCCGGCAAAACTTCTTGCATGGCGGGCAAGGCCACATCGCCCGGCGCCACCAACAAGGCCGCCCGTACCTTGCCGGTATGCCGCGAAAAGGATGCCCAGGCCGCCACCAAAATGCAGCCCAGACTGTGCGCCACCAACACCACCGGCCCCGGCGCATCGATCACCACCTCGTCCAAACGCGCCAGCCAGTCGCCCCGGCGTGGTCGAATCCAGTCGTTTTGCTCGACCACGCGGTAACCGTGCACCTTGGCCCAGCGCATTTGCCAATGGTCTGGGCCGCTGCCTTGCCAGCCAGGCAACAGCAGCACCGTCAAGTCTTGTTTTATACCCAGATCCCTGACGCCCTCTTTTCTCGCCATTGCGCCGTTCGCATCGGTGATGGGTGGCTGGTTGTGACTCAAAGCGTCGGGGCCCGTTTGATCATTTCAGCAGCGAAGTCAACATAAGCCTGACTCCCCTTGGCTGATGGGTCAAACACCACGCCAGGTAAACCGTAACTGGGCGCTTCGGCCAGACGCACGTTGCGCGGAATCACGGTGTCAAACACCTTGTCGCCAAAATGGGCCTTGAGTTGGTCGCTGACTTGCAACTGCAAGGTTATGCGCGGGTCGTACATGACGCGCAGCAAACCGATGATTTTCAAGTCTTTGTTCATGTTGGCGTGCACCTGCTTGATGGTGTTGACCAGATCCGTCAGGCCTTCTAGCGCAAAGTACTCGCATTGCATGGGCACGATCACGCCATGGGCCGAACACAAGCCGTTCAAGGTCAGCATCGACAAGGACGGCGGACAATCGATCAGCACAAAATCGTACTCAGCATCGACAGCAACCAAGGCTCTTTTGAGGCGTTGGTCGCGGTGCTCCAGCTGCACCAGCTCCACCTCGGCTCCGGCCAATTCTCGGTTGGCACTCAGCACTTGGTAGCCGCATTTGTCTGCCAGCACTGCCGCCTCGGTCACCGAGGCCGACTCCAGCAAGACATCGTACACACTCAGCTTGACTTGACGTTTGTCGATGCCGGAGCCCATGGTGGCGTTGCCCTGCGGGTCCAGGTCGACCAAGAGCACCCGTTGGCCGAGCTTGGCCAGGCCGGCGGCCAGGTTCACCGTGGTGGTGGTTTTGCCGACCCCACCCTTTTGGTTGGCAATGCAGAAAATTTTGGCCATATCGTGATCCCGGTTTTATTTGGAGATGGCCAGCTTGATGCCAAAGCCAATAAGAAAAATACCTGCCACCTTTTCCAGCACTTGCCCCACTTTGGGGTTGGCCCGCATGCGCTCGGCCAGGTGATGCGTGAGCAAGGTCATGCCCAGGCCATATAAAAAGGTCAAACCCGCAATGGTGGCGGCCATGATGCCAAAGCTGATCAAGCCCATGTGTGTTTGAGGGTCCACGAACAAAGGAAAGAACGCCATGTAAAAAACAATCGCCTTGGGATTCAGCAAGGTAATGGCCAAGGCCTGCTGAAAATATTGCCGAGGCCGGATGTTCAAAACAGGCGCATCACCGGGTTTGGCCGAGAGCATCTTCCAGCCCAGCCATGCGAGGTACACGGCACCCAGCCATTGGATGGCCGCAAATGCCGCCGGGTATGTGGTCAACACGGCGGCCACACCCGCCACGGCCAGCCACATCAGAACCTGATCCCCTGCGATGACCCCCAACGTGGCCATGAGTCCGCCTGCCACCCCCCCCTTGCTGGTGGACGTGATGAGGGCCAGGTTACCGGGTCCGGGAATGGCCAAAAACACCACAATGGCCACGACAAATGAGCCGTAATCAGAAATGCCAAAGAACATGAGGAGCGTGTCTTTCCAATAAAAATGTGACTGTCTTGCGAGCGCTTTATTTGGCCATCACCATCCTGAGCCCAAAACCAATCAGACACAGGCCCGCCAAATTTTGTAACCCAGTCGACAACTTGGGATGGGCGCGGATGCGTTCGGCCATGTTCTGTGTCACCCAGACCACGCCAAAACAATAAACAAAACCCAATCCCGCAATCGTCACGGCCATCACGGCAAAAGTCACCCAACCTTGGTGATTAACCGGATCAATGAACTGCGGAAAAAACGCCAGATAAAACATGATCGCTTTGGGATTGAGCAATGTAATCAACATTGTTTCCCGAAAATAGTGCCCGGATGTGATTTGCAAACTCGGCCCCTCGCCCGGTTTGGACAAGAGCATCTTGCCACCCAGCCAAATCAGATATGCCGCACCCACCCACTGCAGTGTGTTGAACAAGCTGGGGTAGGACTGGAGCACAGTTGCAACCCCCGCCACCGTGAGCCACAGCAAAATTTGGTCGCCCAACAAAAGGCCCATCACCGAAGCGAGTCCACCCGCCCAGCCGCCTTTGCTGGCCGAGCTGATCAAGGCCAAATTGCCCGGGCCCGGCAAAAACAAAAGCAGCACAAAGGCCGCAGCAAAAGCACCGTAATCCGAAATACCAAACATGTGCAAGCTTTCTGGGGAATATGCAAGTGTAAGTGATGCACCCCTGGCCGTCTGCTCCAAGATGTTCCACGTGAAACACCCGCCGAATCAAGCCGCCTCAGGCCTCATCCACACCATGCAACGCTCCACATCCAGACCAGGCACCACCAAAGGTTCCACGTGAAACACCTGCACATCGGCAGGCAAAGCGTCGATTTCGCCCTGTGGGTGTTTGCCCTTCATGGCCATCCACACACCACCCTCATCAAGCGCCGAACGGGACCAGGTCACAAAGTCAGGCAAGGAAGCAAAGGCACGGGAGCAAATGACCTGATAAGGATCGGTCAGGGATTCAACCCGCGCATGCAAACCGCGCAAGTTGGGCAGCCTCAAGCTCACCGCCACTTGCTGCACGAACGCCGCCTTCTTGGCCACGGTGTCGACACAGCTCACGCTCAACTCGGGCATACAGATGGCCAACACCACCCCGGGCAAACCGCCGCCCGAACCCACATCCAACACCCGCGCGGGCTGACCCTGGGTGTGCCGACGCAAAGGCGAGATGGCGGTCAAACTGTCCAACAGGTGGTGTGTGAGCATGTCTGCCGGGTCTCGCAACGCCGTCAGGTTGTACACCTTGTTCCACTTCTGGATCAGGGCCGAATAGTCCAACAAGTGTTGAATTTGCGCTTCCGACAAAGCCAAACCCAAGGCTTGCGCACCAGAGCGCAGGCCCGCCTCCAAGTTCACACTCATGCTTGCACGCCTTCCTCGGCAGCTTGCATGAAGCCTTTGAAGCCGCCTTTCTTCAGGTGAATCAAGAGCAAAGACACGCTGGCAGGCGTGATGCCTGAAATGCGAGATGCCTGCCCCAGCGTTTCGGGCCGATGCTTGGCCAACTTCTGTCGCGCCTCAATCGATAAGGCAGACACCTGCATGTAATCCAGACTGTCCGGCAGGCGCAGGTGCTCGTAGAAAGCAGCCCGCTCCACCTCCCCTTTTTGGCGTTCGATGTAGCCGGAATATTTGGCGGCGATCTCCACCTGCTCGATCACCGAAGGGCTCAAGTCACCCAAGGTTTCACGTGAAACATCGGCGCTGGCCATCCGCCCCCCATCCAGCGACATCAGTGCTGGATAGTTCACATTCGGTCTTCGCAACAAATCGAACAGGTTGTGCTCGTGCTCAATGGCCTTGCCCAGCACCCGCTCAGACTCGGCGACGGGCAAGTTGCGCGGATTCACCCAAGTGGTTTTTAAGCGCTCTGTTTCACGTGAAACAGCATCGCGCTTTCGGCTGAACGCGTCCCAGCGTGCGTCATCGACCAAGCCCATTTGACGCCCCACTTCGGTCAAGCGGGCATCGGCATTGTCCTCGCGCAACTGCAGGCGAAACTCGGCCCGGCTGGTGAACATGCGGTAAGGCTCGGTCACACCTTGGGTGACCAGGTCGTCCACCAAGACCCCCAGATAGGCTTGGTCGCGCGCTGGCAACCAAGCGGCTTCGCCCCGACACTGCAACGCGGCGTTGATGCCAGCGAACAAGCCCTGGGCCGCCGCCTCTTCGTAGCCGGTGGTGCCGTTGATCTGGCCCGCAAAAAACAAGCCGTTGATCTGCCGTGTCTCAAAGCTGTTTTTCAGGGCGCGGGGGTCAAAGTAATCGTATTCGATCGCGTAACCAGGCCGCAGAATGTGGCAGTTTTCCAATCCCTTCATCGAACGCACCAAGTCGTACTGGATGTCGAACGGCAAGCTGGTCGAGATGCCGTTGGGGTAGTACTCGTGCGTCGTCAGGCCCTCGGGCTCCAGAAAAATCTGGTGGCTGTCCTTGTCGGCAAAGCGGTTGATCTTGTCTTCCACGCTCGGGCAATAGCGCGGGCCCACGCCCTCGATCTTGCCAGTGAACATGGGGCTGCGGTCAAAACCCGAGCGGATGATGTCGTGTGTGCGCTCGTTGGTGTGGGTGATCCAGCACGGCACTTGCTGCGGGTGCATTTCGGTGCGGCCCATGAAACTGAACACCGGCACCCCACTGTCAGGATTCAGCCCGCCGGGCACGCCGTCGCCAGGCTGCTCAAGGCATTGGCTGAAGTCGATGGTGCGGCCATCCAGACGCGGCGGCGTACCGGTCTTCAGGCGCCCTTGCGGCAGCTGGAGTTCTTTGAGCCGCGCCGACAAACTGACCGCTGGCGGATCGCCCGCCCTGCCCGCCGCGTAGTTTTGCAAACCCACATGGATCTTGCCGTCCAAAAAAGTACCCGCGGTGAGCACCACGGTGCGCGAACGGAAACGGATGCCCACCTGCGTGACGGCGCCAACCACCCGGTCACCTTCGACCATCAAATCGTCCACCGCCTGCTGGAACAGCCAGAGATTGGGCTGGTTTTCCAGCATGCGGCGGATGGCGGCTTTGTACAAAATACGGTCCGCCTGGGCACGGGTGGCCCGCACGGCCGGGCCTTTGGAGCTGTTCAGGATACGGAATTGGATGCCGCCCTCGTCGGTGGCCAGTGCCATGGCTCCGCCCAAAGCGTCCACCTCTTTGACCAAGTGGCCCTTGCCAATGCCGCCAATGCTGGGATTGCAGCTCATCTGCCCCAACGTTTCGATGTTGTGGCTGAGCAAGAGCGTCTTGCAGCCCATGCGGGCCGATGCCAGCGCCGCTTCGGTTCCGGCATGGCCGCCGCCAACCACGATCACGTCGAATTCTTGAGGGTAAAGCATGTTGGTCTGCCTCAGATCGAGGCCCATAAATGAACGCCGCCAGCGCCATGGAGCCACCCTGCCACGGGGTCGGCTGAATAGGCTGATTTTACAGGCAGGGTGTTTTCGGTGAAGCGCAGGACTTAAGCACAGGGCAACACAGACTGAACGCTTGGCCACTTTATGCACGACAAACATGACGTGACGCCAAAGCAGCCTTGGACGGCGACGCTGCCGGAACCTAAGATCCAACAGGCTGACAAGCGGTCAGTTTTAAGAAAGGCAACAACACATGTCGATCCCTGACGCAAGCGCCAAGGCCACAAACCAACACGCTCTGCCCTCTTACCTGAACAGCGAACGCCCTGGCCCTTGGGGTATTTACCTGCAACAAGTCGACCGCGTCACGCCTTATCTGGGCAGTTTGTCGCGCTGGGTGGAAACCCTCAAGCGGCCAAAGCGCGCACTGATCGTGGATGTGCCCATCGAGCTGGACAACGGCACCATGGCCCACTTTGAAGGTTACCGAGTGCAACACAACACCAGCCGAGGACCTGGCAAAGGCGGCGTGCGCTTTCACCAAGATGTGACGCTGTCTGAAGTCATGGCGCTGTCGGCATGGATGTCGGTCAAAAACGCCGTCGTCAACCTGCCTTTTGGCGGGGCCAAAGGCGGCATTCGTGTGGACCCCAAAACCCTTTCACGCGGCGAGCTGGAGCGTCTGACCCGTCGCTACACCAGCGAGATCGGCATCATCATCGGCCCCACCAAAGACATCCCCGCACCAGACGTGAACACCAACGAGCAAATCATGGCCTGGATGATGGACACCTACTCGATGAACGAAGGTGCGACGGCCTCAGGAGTAGTCACTGGCAAGCCGATTGCTCTGGGTGGCTCATTGGGTCGACGTGAAGCCACCGGGCGTGGCGTTTATACCGTGGGCCAAGAAGCGGCGCAACACCTCGGGATAGACATCGCCAAGACCAAAATAGCCGTGCAGGGCTTTGGCAATGTGGGCGGTATCGCAGCCAAGCTGTTTGCTCAAGCCGGAGCCACAGTGGTCGCAGTGCAAGACCATGGCGGCACAGTCTATAAGGCATCGGGACTCGACGTGCTTGCCCTACTGAGCCACGTCAGTGAATATGGCAGCGTTTTGGGTTATGAGAATGCCGAGATCCTGCCCGATGCGCAGTTCTGGGGCGTGGATTGCGACATCCTGATCCCCGCCGCGCTGGAGCAACAAATCACCGCCGAAAACGCCCATCAAATTCAGGCCCGCATGGTGATCGAAGGGGCCAACGGCCCAACCACGCCCGAGGCCGACGACATCCTGCACGAGCGAGGCATTCTGGTCGTGCCCGATGTGATCGCCAACGCCGGAGGTGTGACGGTGAGTTACTTTGAATGGGTGCAGGATTTTTCGAGCTTCTTTTGGAGCGAAGACGAAATCAACGCCCGCCTGGTGCGCATCATGCGCGAAGCTTTTGCAGCCATCTGGCAGGTCGCAGACGAGCACAGGGTCAGTCTGCGCACGGCCACTTTCATCGTGGCGTGTTCACGCATCTTGCAAGCGCGAGAGTTACGGGGTTTGTACCCATGAAACCACATGACCGCCTTGAAAATCAAGCTTCAATAATCGATCACAAAGGAGAGGCCTGCAACTGTCCAACAACATCAGGAGTCCCTGGATGACAAAGGTATCTGGAGATGATCGTTGGAACAGATGGGTCTTCAGCTTGAAACAAACCACAATCGGCAATGGCTCGACGAAGGTTAATCGTCTTGCCAGCATATTCCAATGCAATGCGTGAAGCAGAGGGTCTCGTTCAACGAACAGATCAAGCATTCAGACATGCTTTGACCGTTATTGACCCACACCCCTGCGCGAACGTGATGGTTCATGCAAGGTCTCATAAGGAACTATTTCAGCGGCAAGGCTCCTGCCGCTTTGACCTCGCCCAATGAAAAACTGGTGTGCAGGTCTTTCACATTGGGCAGGTTGATCAGCACATCTCTGGCGAACTGGCTGAAGGTGTTCAAATCCTTGCTGACCACTTGCAGCTCAAAGGTGCCGGTACCGCTGATGTAGTGGCACGACACCACTTCGGGAATTTTCTGAATCGCTTCTTCCAATTGGCGTGTGATATCACCCCGGTTGCGCTCGGCATCCAAGCGCACAAAAGCCAAAACGTCCAAGCCCACTTTTTGCCGATCGATCTCGGCGCGGTAGCCTTTGATGACGCCCGACTCTTCGAGCGCCCGGACGCGTCGCCAGCAAGGTGCAGCTGACAGGCCAACGCGCTGCGCCAGTTCGGCATTGGTCAGCCGTCCGTCTTTTTGCAATTCGTTCAGTATCGCCCAGTCAAATTTGTCGATTGTTTCCAAAATAAGCCTCTTTAAGCAAGATTCTTTCAAATCATAGGGCAAATCCTGTCGCCGAAAGCAAGCACTTCTCTAAGGTGGCGTCCTACACTGTGCATTCCATTTCAGACGCAGGACAGACCATGAACGCCCCCTTGCCCGAATCGATCCGTCAGGCTTTAGAGACGGTGACGCTGGACGACAAATACAGCCTGGATGTGGGCCGCGCTTTCATGAGCGGGGTTCAGGCGTTGGTCAAACTGCCCATGCTGCAGCGTCAACGCGACGCGCTGCAAGGCAAGAACACCGCAGGCTTCATCAGCGGTTACCGGGGCTCACCGCTGGGCAGTTACGACCAATCGCTGTGGAAGGCCAAAGACCACCTCAAGGCCCAGCACATCGTCTTCCAGCCCGGCGTGAACGAAGAGCTGGCCGCCACCGCCTTGTGGGGCACACAACAATTGGGCTTTGCACCCCCCGGCACCAACAAATTCGATGGCGTTTTTGGCATCTGGTACGGCAAAGGCCCTGGCGTGGACCGATGCTCAGACGTGTTCAAACACGCCAACATGGCAGGCACCACGCCTTGGGGCGGCGTGCTGGCTGTGGCGGGTGACGACCATGTGGCCAAAAGCTCCACCGCAGCGCACCAGAGTGACCATATCTTCAAGGCCTGCGGCTTGCCGGTGTTCTTTCCGGCCAGCGTGCAAGACATCCTGGACCAAGGCTTGCACGCATTGGCCCTGAGCCGCTATGCAGGCATTTGGTCGGGCATGAAAACGATTCAAGAGATTGTCGAATCAAGTGCCACCGCCCACATCGACCCCGAACGCGTGCAAATTGTGATGCCTGAATTCGTCATGCCGCCGGGCGGCGTACACATCCGCTGGCCCGATACTGCGCTCGAACAAGAAGCCCGCTTGTTTGATTACAAATGGTATGCAGCTCTCGCCTACATCCGCGCCAACAAGCTCAACCACAATGTCATCCAAGGACCGAACGACCGCTTTGGCTTGATCGCCAGTGGCAAGGCCTACAACGACACGCGCCAGGCCTTGCTCGACCTGGGGCTGGACGACAGCACCTGCCAACGCTTGGGCATCCGGGTTCACAAAGTGGGTGTGGTCTGGCCGCTCGAAGCACAAACCACCCGCGAGTTCGCCAACGGGCTGCGCGAGATTTTGGTGGTCGAAGAAAAGCGCCAGGTCATCGAATACCAACTCAAGGAAGAACTGTACAACTGGCGTGACAGTGTGCGCCCCACCATCGTGGGCAAGTTTGACGAAGCAGAAGGCGACACATCTGGCGGCGAATGGTCAACGGCCAATCCGACCCAACGCACCTTGCTGCGGGCCAACGCCGACCTGACACCCGCTTTGATTGCACGGGCCATTGCCAAGCGCTTGAAAAAGCTGGGGGTGGATGCCGACACCACCGCCCGCATCGACGCACACCTGGCCATATTGGATGCCAAAGAAAAAACACTGCAAACCCTGACCCTGGGCACCGCTGCCGAGCGCACACCCTGGTTTTGCTCCGGCTGCCCACACAACACCTCTACCAAGGTGCCCGATGGCTCACGCGCAATGGCCGGTATCGGCTGCCACTTCATGAGCCTCTGGATGGACCGCAGCACCACAGGCTTCACCCAGATGGGTGGTGAAGGCGTGCCATGGACGGGCCAGCAACCCTTCATCACCGACCCGCACATTTTTGCCAACATCGGCGACGGCACTTATTTCCACAGCGGCATTTTGGCTGTACGCCAAAGCGTGGCCTCAGGCGTGAACATCACTTACAAAATTTTGTACAACGATGCGGTGGCCATGACGGGTGGCCAACCTGTAGGTGAACGCGCCGAAGGCCACAGCGTGGTGCAAATTGCCATGAGCATGAAAGCCGAAGGTGCGCAGCGCATTGTGGTCGTGACCGACGAACCCGAGAAATACGAAGGCGTGACTTTGGTTGATGGCGTGCGCGTATTCCACCGCGACGAGCTCGACCGCATCCAACGCGAAATGCGGGTGATCTTGGGCACCACCGTCATCATTTACGACCAGACCTGTGCCACCGAAAAACGCCGCCGCCGCAAGCGCGGCACCATGGTCGACCCAGCCGTGCGCGTGATGATCAACGAAGAGGTATGTGAGGGTTGCGGAGACTGCGGTGTGCAATCCAACTGCCTGTCGGTGGAGCCTTTAGAGACGCCTTTGGGCCGCAAGCGCACCATCAACCAAAGCACTTGCAACAAGGACACCAGCTGCCTCAAAGGCTTTTGCCCCAGCTTTGTCACAGTGGAAGGTGGCACATTCAAAAAGAAAGCGACATCAACCACCACCACCATCAACCCGACCAGCCTGGGCGCATTGCCAGAACCTACATTGCCCACCATTCACGAACCTTGGGGCATGGTGGTGGCAGGTGTGGGCGGCACAGGTGTCATCACCATTGGCCAGTTGTTGGGCATGGCCGCGCACATGGAAGGCAAAGGCATCGTCACACAAGATTCAGCGGGCTTGGCGCAAAAAGGCGGCGCCACCTGGAGCCACATTTTGGTGGCCAACAACCAAGACGAAATCCG
Source organism: Comamonadaceae bacterium (assembly GCA_027486495.1). Classification (GTDB taxonomy): domain Bacteria; phylum Pseudomonadota; class Gammaproteobacteria; order Burkholderiales; family Burkholderiaceae_C; genus Limnohabitans_A. The sequence goes on from JAIXOZ010000125.1 coordinate 19,560, forward strand.
CACTACGCGCGTGAGCATGGCCGCAGCCGACCTCATCATCGGCTGTGACCCGATCGTCAGCGCGTCCAAAGAAACCACTTTGCGCATGCGTGCGGGTCGCACCCATGTGGCCCTGAACAGCAACAGCACACCCACCGCCGCCTTTGTCAAAAACGGCAACTGGCAAAACCCGGCAGAACAATGTGTGGCCGAAATCACGGCCCAAGTCGGGATTGAAGGTGTTGGCACTTTTGACGCGGATGCACTGGCCAAGCAACTCATGGGTGACACGATTTATGTGAATCCAATGCTGCTCGGCTACGCCTGGCAAAAAGGCTGGGTGCCTTTGCACCGCGAATCTTTGGTGCGTGCCATCGAACTCAACGACGTTCAGGTCAAAAACAACCTGGCTGCTTTTGAATGGGGTCGTCACGCGGCATGCCAACTCGACACGCTGATGAAGTCACTGCAGCCTGTGCAGGTGATTCAATTCAAAAAACGTGAATCTTTGGAAGACCTCATCGCTGACCGCATGGCACGATTGACCGATTATCAAGACGCGGCTTATGCCCAGCTTTACCAAAGCATCATGGGCCGTGTGCAAACATCCGAGGCACCTTTGGGCAAGACACTCTTGAGCGAAACGGTAGCGCGTCAGCTGTACCGTCTGATGGCCTACAAAGACGAATACGAAGTGGCCCGTTTGCACACGCAAACTGGATTCATGGAACGAATTCAGAACAGTTTTGAAGGCGACTTCAAAGTGCATTACCACTTGGCCCCTCCACTCTGGTCCAAGCGCAACAGCCAAGGTGAATTGGTCAAGAAAAAATTCGGCCCGATCATGCTGACGGGCTACAGGGTCCTGGCAAAACTCAAAGGCCTGCGAGGCACCAAGCTGGATTACTTTGGCAAAACCGAGGAACGCCAGACCGAACGAGCATTGATACGGGAATACGTACAACACATCGACCGCGTTTTGACATCTTTGAATTCAGAAACGCACGGCCACGCAGTCAAAGTGGCCCAAGTACCAGAAAACATCAAAGGTTACGGCCACGTCAAAGAACGAAACATCCGGGCGGCACACACCTTGTGGGAATCACTCAGCACTTCATGAAAGCAAAAAAACCATTGCCTCGTGATGAGGCAATGGGTCAGATCAACAAAATAAACAACGATTCAGCGGGCATCGGGTAACTCGATTTTGACTTCAAGAACCTCGAGGTTGTCTTGTCGATCCAGGTTGACTTTGATGTCTTCAACATTGATCTTGATGTATTTGCTGATCACCGCCAACAATTCACGTTGCAGATCGGGTAAATAATCGGGCTCAGCAGCGTTGCGTCCACTGCGCTCGTGAGCCAAAATAATTTGAAGCCGCTCTTTGGCAACACTCGCGGTCTGGTTCTTTTCACCCAAGAGGAAGGAAAGAATGGACATGGTTTATTTGCCTCCAAAAAGGCGTTTGAAGAAACCCGATTTTTCAGCTTCGATGAACCGCATGGGTTTGTCTTCACCCAAAAAGCGTTCAATCACATCTTTGTAGGCTTCGGAAACATCACTGTTGGCGATGTGAATGGCAGGTGTTCCTTGATTAGAAGCCTGCAACACAGTTTCACTTTCAGGAATAACACCCAGAAGTTTGATGCGCAAAATATCTTGTATATCTTGCAAAGACAGCATTTGACCTTCCTCTACACGATTGGGGTTGTAGCGTGTGATCAGCAAATGCTCTTTGATAGGCTCTAAGCCTTCAATCGCACGTCTGGTCTTGCTGCCAAGCATGCCCAAAATACGGTCTGAATCGCGTACAGATGACACCTCTGGGTTGGTCACAACCAGAGCCTCATCGGCAAAGTGCATGGCCATCAACGCACCCGTTTCAATGCCTGCTGGTGAATCACAAACAATGTAGTCAAAACCCATACTGCAAAGATCACTCAAAACTTTTTCAACACCTTCTTGAGACAAGGCATCTTTGTCACGTGTTTGAGAGGCTGCGAGTACAAACAAGTTGTCACACTGCTTGTCTTTGATCAGGGCTTGATTCAGGTTGGCTTCACCTTGAATCACATTGATCAAGTCATACACCACACGGCGCTCACAACCCATGATCAGGTCTAAGTTCCGCAAGCCCACATCAAAGTCGATGACAGCGGTCTTGAAACCTTTCAGAGCCAAACCCGTAGCGAAACTGGCGCTGGTCGTGGTTTTTCCAACGCCACCTTTGCCAGAGGTCACAACAACGATTTTTGACATATAAAAAACTTTCTTGGAAAAATTGAAAATTAAATATTAAAAGGCGTGAACAGCAACTTGTCGCCCTGTGGTCCTGAATGCAATGAAACTTGTGCATTCTTCCCCAAAACATCTTTGGGCAGTGGATTTTCGCTGGTGCGATATACACCGGCAATGGAGATGAGCTCAGGCTCCATCACTTGGGCAAAAATTTGAGCATCACCGTTGCCACGGGCTCCAGCAATCGCTTTGCCGCGAAGCGTGCCATAGACATGAATATGGCCATCAGAAATCACTTCAGCGCCAGCGTTGACATTGCCCATCACGATCAGATCACGCCCTTTGGCATAAATCTGCTGGCCTGAACGCAATGGTTTGTCTATGCGCATGGCGCCAAAAGGTGATGGGGGGGGCGAAAAATTTTCAGCAGCGGGAACTTGGGGCTTTTGATCGTCACCAGAGGCGGTTGAACGCCTGATGCGGGCATCGGAAGCATCGACCAAGCCCACCCCCTTAGCCAACTGCAAAAGCGCTGTTGGTGCCCCCTTAATGGCCAAAGGAACGAGGGCATGTTCGCGTAAACCACTCATCAAGCCCATCAAGTCAATGGTTGCTTCATCAGTCAAGTTCAAACCACTGACATCGATGATCACCGGATCATGATCAAAAAAACCTGGAATTTCAGTCGTTTGCTGCTTTAAAGCCCGCAAAACAAGAGAGATGTCTCCCGATTTGAGCAACAAAGATACCAAAGACAACTCGGCACTTTTGATTTCGTAACAGGGGTTTGAAGGTTCTTCTGAAGGGATTGCCATAGAGCCATCAGGTGTAAAAAGATACAAATCTTAACAGCGCACTTCTTTTTTTATTATCTCCTTATCAATATATATCTTTAAATAGTCATAGTAGTAAGGGCCAGACAGAGTTGTGGACAAGCTGGTTTTTTTCAATTCTGACAAGGACTTGGATGCTTTTGAAGCATGTGCGTTACCTTGCTTTTGTGCTGTCACGCCAAAATGAACAACTTTGAGAAATTGGATCAAGCTGTGGATAAGTCATAGGTTACGCTGGTTTTATCCACAGCTTTTTCGAGGTTCGCTGTTCAGTGGCCAATCACCCACTGGATGACCCCTTTGGCCACAAAACCCAACATACCAAAAGCCAGACCCAAAAAGATGACGAAGGTGCCAAATTTTCCGGCTTTGGACTCCCAGGCGAGCTGCAAGACGATGAACAGCATATAAAGCATGAAAGCGGCCACACCAATGGTCAGGCCGAACCAAGCGAACTGCTCTTCGGTGAAATTCCACATCACACAGCCTCCTGTCGGGGCATGCGTTCAGGCACATCACGGGTATCGACCAAATCGCGGTAAGCATGCCAGGAGGCATGGCCCAGCACAGGCACGATCACGATCAGACCGATGAAAAAGCTCAAAATGCCCATCATGCTCAGGCCCATGATCAAAAATGCCCACAGCACCATGGGCATGGGATGGGTCAGTACAACTTTCCAGCTCGTGAGCACCGCTTGAAGTGTGTTGAGCTGGCGATCCAGCAACAAAGGCATGCCCACTACGCTGGAAGCAAAAACGGGCGCAGCCAGGAGGCCACCCAACATCAACCAAAGCTCAAACAGGTAATGGTCTGGGCTGAGCACCACATGGCGAATGAAATCCATGGGCGTGTGAATGGGCACGGGCGCCAGCAAAGTGATCAAGGCCGATGAGGTCATGACCCAGCCCGTTCCCGCCAGGCCCAGCAACAAGCCAAAACGCACCAAACACCAGTAACTCACGGGTTCGTAGTTCTGGAGCGTTTGCCATTGAGTCCAAGTCTTGAACAAAAGTTGCAGGTTCACCGCCTCTTTTCTTTCGATGGCACGGCTCATGGCGTACAGGCTGGTCGCCAAAACCGGGGCGACGACCAGAAATCCAGACACCGAACTGGCCAGCAGCCAAAAACGATCATGTGCCAACCCAGTGATCAGGCCACCCCCTAGAGCGATGACCAAGCCATGGGCCAAACTCAACCAAGGCGAGTGAAACAAATCTTTCAGGCCCAAATAAAGCCAAAATAAAGGTTGTTGAGCGTCAATGGGCAAAACATTGGGCAAGTCCAAACGCCCACGCTTTGATTGGGGTGAATCGGGCAACGGGCTGGGGGATGGATGTGGAGGTGGAGAAGCTTGTTTCATGCGATCGAGCTTACTTGCCGCTCAATTTATGAATTTGACTTGCATCAAATGACAAAAGGCTGCTTGGCAACCTTTTGGACGTCAGTGAGTCTTTGATGAATCGGCTCAATCAGG